>NZ_JASHIT010000046.1:0-40999 GCF_030733595.1 Halomonas sp. MMSF_3323
CGCCGGTTCCGGCCCACCCAGGAGCCGCCCGCCAATCTAAGCGCCAATCTACGACAAGGGCCCCGACGCATGCGTCGGGGCCCTTGTGTGTGTGCTATCGCTGAGCGCGCTGCCGCCACCTGCAGGATGGCGGCAGTCTGAGGCTTACTCGCCGAGGTCGATGCACAGGTACTTGGTCTCGAGGAACTCGGCCAGGCCCTGGTGCCCGCCTTCGCGACCGAGGCCGGAGGCCTTGACCCCACCGAAGGGCGCCGCGGCGTTGGAGATCAGGCCGGTATTGATGCCGACCATGCCGTACTCGAGGGCGTCGGCCACTCGCCACACCCGGCCCAGGTCCTTCGAGTAGAAGTAGGCCGCCAGACCGAACTCGGTGTCGTTGGCCAGTTCGATGGCGTCCTCCTCGTCATCGAAGGGGAATACCGCCGCCAGCGGACCAAAGGTCTCTTCCCGGGCCACCTTCATCTCGCTGGTGGCACCGCTGACCAGGGTCGGCGTGAAGTAGTTGCCACCCAGCGGATGGGGGTGGCCACCGATCCACAGCTCGGCACCCTTGTCCACCGCGTCCTGGACATGCTCGTTGACCTTGCCCACCGCCTTGTCGTCGATCAGCGGTCCGATGTTGACACCCTCGGTGGTGCCGTCGCCGACAGTCAGTTCGCTGTTCATGGCCACCGCCAGCTTCTCGCTGAAGGCGTTGATGACGCTGGACTGCACCAGGAAGCGATTGGTACACACGCAGGTCTGGCCGGCATTGCGGAACTTGGCAGCCATGGCGCCGTCCACCGCCGCGTCCAGATCGGCGTCCTCGAACACGATGAACGGTGCGTTGCCGCCAAGCTCCAGCGAGATCTTCTGGATATGCTGGGCCGCCTGGGACATCAGGGTACGCCCCACCTCGGTGGAGCCGGTGAAGGTGATCTTGCGCACCACCGGCGATTCGGTCAGGGCCGCGGCGATCTCGCTGGCCGACCCCGGCACCACGTTGAACACCCCACGCGGTACCCCGGCGCGCTCGGCAAGCAGCGCAAGCGCGGTGGCCGACAGCGGGGTCTGACTGGCCGGCTTGACCACGATGGTGCAGCCTGCCGCCAGGGCCGCGCCGGCCTTGCGGGTGATCATGGCGGCGGGGAAGTTCCAAGGCGTGATGGCGCCGCAGACACCCACCGGCTGCTTGGTCACCACGATACGCTGGTTGGCCTTGGCCGCCGGAATGGTCTCACCGTAGACCCGGCGTCCTTCCTCGGCGAACCAGCGCAGGAAACTGGCGGCGTAGACGATCTCGCCGGCGGCTTCCTTGAGCGGCTTGCCCTGTTCGAGGGTCATGATGGTGGCCAGCTCGTCCTGATGTTCGAGCATCAGCTCGTACCACTTCATCAGGATGTCTGCCCGCTCCTGGGCCGTCAGCGCGCGCCAGGCCGGCAGGGCGGCGTCGGCCGCGTCGATCGCCGCCTCGGTCTCGGCGCGACCCAGGCGAGGCACCTGGGCGATGGTCTCGCCACTGGCCGGATTGACGATGTCGATCTGCTCCCCGCTGTCGGCCGCCACCCAGCTTCCGTCGATATAGGCAAAGGGGCGAAACAGCGGCATGTCGTTAAGGGCTTTCATGAAGGCTCCTGGCTCGGGCTTGACGGAAAACTGCATTGACTTGCGACGACGCTTCAGCGACTGCGCGACGACCATATAGCTTTCATGCTAAGCGTTCCGCTGGCCGATCGCCAACTCGAAGCCGTCGCCTCAACTCACCGAATCCTGATCCCGCGGTGCCCTCGAGGCCGACAGCGTGATCGACACCGAGTCGGCAAAGCGCAGCGCATGGGGCTTGTCGATCTCCACCTGGGTGGTCAGCACCTGCTCGTGACTCATGATCAGGTCCAGCACTTCGCGGGTCATCCGCTCCAGCAACTGAAAGCGGTTCTCCTCCACCAGCGCGATCACCTGCTTGGTGATGGTGCGGTAGTTGAGCGCCTGTTCGATATGATTGAACGCCACCGCCTTGTCGGCGCGGTAGCGGATCACCGCATTGATCACCACGTCCTGGCGATTGAGGATCTCCTCCTCCTTGATGCCGATGAAGGTCCTCAACCGCAGGTTCTTGATGCGGATGGTGGCAAGGTCGTGATCCAGGTGCTGGTCACCCAGTACATGCAGGGACATGGCCCCTCCCGTGCGTCATGCTTGAAAGCGGTAAACGAAAAGCGTCGGCTTCAGCGCTTCGTGCGGCGGCCGTAGAATCGGCCCCTCAGCGGCTGTTGACCAACGTCAGGAACTCCTGACGGGTGCTCGGCTTCTCGCGGAAGGCCCCCAGCATCACCGAGGACGTCATGCTGGAATTCTGCTTTTCGACCCCTCGCATCATCATGCACAGGTGTCGCGCCTCCACCACCACGGCCACGCCCCGGGCATCGGTGACCTGCAGCACGGCATCGGCGATCTGACGGGTCAGATTCTCCTGGATCTGCATGCGGCGGGCGTACATGTCGACGATCCGGGCAAACTTGGACAGTCCCAGCACCTTGCCGTTGGGCAGGTAGGCGATATGGCACTTGCCGATGAAGGGCAGCAGGTGATGCTCGCACATGGAGTACAGCTCGATGTCCTTGACCAGCACCATCTCGTCGGTCTCGGACGAAAACACCGCACCATTGACGATCTCTTCCAGCGACTGGGTGTAGCCGCGGTTGAGAAACTGCATGGCCTTGGCAGCACGCTTGGGCGTATCCACCAACCCTTCTCGCTCCGGGTCTTCGCCCAGTTCCTCAATGATGTGTCGATAGTGATTGGCGAGTTCGTCAGTCATGATCCAGCCCTTCAGGGGAGTCGTCGGCTCGGGCGAACACCAGGCGGCCCGCCTGGCTCCACAAAACCTGTACAAAGAATTTTGGAAGTATAGCTTTTGCATTGCGTGAGCGATAGTCTACCGCAGCGTGTCGCCTTCCGCAGTTCGCCTGGCGTTTTTGCCCACCGTCCCCCCCATCATTGGCGAGAAATCGGCGCGACACCCGATCTTGCGACAGCCCCTTGCGACAGCCCGCTGCAAAAGCCCGTTGCCAAGGCCGATTGAGGAGATTGCCGCCGCCGTCGCGACGAGGTACGTGACAGAGTGTCGCGCAACGAGAGCGATAGCTGTCCACCCGACAGCCCTGTGCTATCGTCATCAGGGTGTCCATGTGCCAGGCGACACTGTCGGTGGCATGTCTCCATGCAGCTACCCGTCCTGTTGCCCGCATTTCGCCAGCCATATCGCGAGAATCGCCAATGCCTGCCCTTCGCCGCCTGCTTGCCCGGCCCAGCACGCCCCTCGTCGCCATTCTGACCTTCAGCGCCCTGACCAGCATGACGCCCGCTATGGCGGACAGCCTGGAGCTACCCGCCCAGGCACGCATCGATGTCAGCATTATCGAAGGCATCGACCTCGACTCCGCCGGACAGCGGCTCGATGATGTCATGCTCAAGCCCGCCGCCGATGCCGAGGGACGCACCGACCTGCCCCACTACTGCGTGCTGGTCGGCGACGCCAAGCGCGATGGCCAACGCCTGCGTATCACCACCGAGGCCCTCACCTGCGTCGAGACCGATGGCGGCGAAAGCCACATCTACTCCGGCGAACTCATCGCCGGCGCCTATGACGAGGATGGCCAGTTCGGCATCGCCGCCTGCGATGACGGCGGCTGCCGCCTGGACGCCGACCGCGTGTTTCAGCTAGAACTAACCGAACCGCTGGCCATCGAGCAGATGCCCAACCCGTCTGCGCAGCTTAACGCCGAACGTCGTGGCGAAGACGCCGACAACGAAACCAAGCAGGCCACCCCGTCGAGCCAGACCACTCCGTCCGAGTAGCGCCACCTATGGCGGACAGCACACGGCGTCCGCCAGACCCCATCTGTCAGCCACCCGCCAGCCAGCGCTCGGAATCCGCCAGGGCCAGGCGTTGATGCTCCAGCTGGCGGATGTGCTCGTCCCAGTAGCCGGCGTCGGCGACCCAGGGAAACGCCCGGGGAAAGGCCGGATCGTTCCAGCGCGCCACCACCCAGGCGCTATGGCGCATCAACCTCAAGGCGCGAAGCGGTTCGATCAGGGCGAGCTGCTGGCGATCGAAATCGATCACCTGCTCGTAGCCCTCGATCACCTCCGATAGCTGCATCGCCCTTTCCTCCGGCCCCTGGGCGGTGAACAGCATCCACAGGTCCTGTACCGCCGGCGCCATCATCGCGTCGTCGAAATCGACCAGCGCAAAGCGATCCTCCCGCCCCAGCATATTGCCGATATGGCAGTCGCCGTGAACCCTCTGCATGGGTGCGCTGACACCCGCGGGTGGTGCCAGCGCCTCGATCAACTGCTGCGAGATGCGCTCGTAGGCCTTGCGCTGACGCTCGCTCAACCAGGGACTCTCGAGTACCGTGCGACGAGCCTGTTCGGCCATGGCGCGGGGCTCCTGCCGACAGCGATGGGCGAACTCGCCGCGCCGGCCCACCTCGTGCACGCGTCCTATCAGCTCACCCAGGGCGAACAGATGGTCGGGGTTCTCGAGCTCGGGCGCCTGGCCGGGCAGGTGGGGAAACAGCGCCACGCGGTAGCCCCCCGCCCGGTGCAGGCTCTCGCCAGCGTCGTTGCGCCAGGGGGCCGCCACCGCCACCCCGGCATCGTCGAGCTCACGCAGGAAGGCGTGCTCCTCGCCGATGGCCTCATCGCTCAACCGGTCAGGGCGGTAGAACTTGGCCACCCAACGCTTGCGGTCATCGTCCTGCACCAGATAGACGCGGTTCTCGTAGCTGTTGAGCGCAAAGGGCTCGCCGGGCAGCCACAAGCCCAGTGATTCGATCGCCTCCACCACGCGCTGCGGAGAAAGTTCACTGAAGGGCGTGGGGGTCGTGGTCATGGGGGCTCCGGGTAAAAGCACAAATATCAAACGAGGCGAGAGGCGCCGAGCTTAACAGAGCCAGGGTGGCGGCGTCCTCGCCAGCGCCCAGGCGTCTACCCGGCGTGCCCCCGCCCGGCGACAGGCCTGCGCCAGCCGCTCAAGGGTGGCCCCGGTGGTCATGACGTCATCGACCAGCGCCACGTGCCGAGGCAGCCCTGACGCGATACCAAACATACCCGACGCGATGCGACGACGGGCCCGCGAACCGAGCTCATGCTGGGGGCGATCATCGCGACGCCGCCAGGCCCGCCTCACCGGCACGCCGAGCCGACGCCCCAGCTCGCAGGCCAGCCACTGGCCCTGATCGAAGCCAAAGCGCCTGGCCCTGGCGGGATGACGTGGCACCCCGATCAGAGCGTCAGGCACGCCATTCTCGCCCGCGAGTGACGCCTCCAGAAACAGTGCGACCAGCAACTGGGCGCTGGGCAGATGGGCCTCGGCCTTGAAGCGCTGGACGAGACGCCTGATCTCGTCGCGGTAGATCAGCGGCGTCCGCACCTCATGGAAGCTGAAGGGCTCCACCAGACAGCGACCGCACAGGCGTTCACCCGCCGGACGCCGCCAGCGGTGCCCGGGCAAGGGTTCGCCACAGCCCTCGCAGGGACAACGATTGAGGTCAAGCCCTCGGCGGCAGGGATCACACAGCAGGACGGTCACAGGACCCGGCGCAGCAATCACCGCGAGCCCCGATCTTGACCCTGACCCTTCCCCTGACCCTGGCCCTGGCCCTGGCGCCAGGGTCGCCAGGCAGAACAGGCAGCGATCCGCCATCAGCTTCGCCACGCCATGGTCAACCTTGCCGATCACGCAGGTTGACAGCTTCGCCACACCACTTATCCTTGTCGTCAACCAATCCGATTTTAAAAAGTTGACCATAGCGAGACACCCATGTCTGCCGACTCGACGTCCACAGTTTCCACCCTAGCCGCCGATGCCGCCCCCCGTCACGACTGGACGCTCGATGAGATCGAAGCGCTGTTCGCCCTGCCCTTCAATGATCTGCTGTTCAAGGCCCAGTGCGTCCACCGCCAGCACTTCGATGCCAACGCCGTTCAGGTCTCGACCCTGTTGTCGATCAAGACCGGCGCCTGCCCCGAGGACTGCAAGTACTGTCCTCAGTCTGGCCACTACAACACCGGCCTGGACAAGGAGAAGCTGCTCGAGATCGAAAAGGTGGTGGAGCAGGCGAAGTCCGCACTCGATGCCGGTGCCAGCCGTTTCTGCATGGGCGCCGCCTGGCGCAGCCCGCGCCAGCGGGATCTCGAGGTGGTCATCGAAATGGTGAAAAGGGTCAAGGCGCTGGGGCTCGAGACCTGCATGACCCTCGGCATGGTCGACGAAGCCCAGGCCCACCAGCTGGCCGACGCCGGCCTCGACTACTACAACCACAATCTGGATACCTCGCCTGAGTACTACGGCGAGATCATTACCACGCGCAGCTACGCCGATCGCCTCGACACCCTGGGCAATGTGCGCCAGGCCGGCATGAAGATCTGCTCCGGCGGCATCCTCGGCATGGGCGAGACCGCCCGTGATCGCGCGGGGCTGCTCAGGCAGCTGGCCAACCTGTCACCGCACCCGGAGTCGGTACCGATCAACATGCTGGTCAAGGTCCCCGGCACGCCCCTGGAGGACGTCGAGGACCTCGACCCCATCGAGTACCTGCGCGCCATCGCGGTGGCCCGCATCATGATGCCGAAGAGCCACGTGCGACTGTCCGCCGGGCGGGAGCAAATGGACGAGTCGACCCAGGCACTGGCCTTCATGGCCGGCGCCAACTCGATCTTCTACGGCGACACCCTGCTGACCACCGGCAACCCACAGGTCGAGCGCGACCGCGCGCTGTTCGACAAGCTTGGCCTGCATCCGGAACGTCGCGACACCTGTGCCAGTGACGACGAACGCGAACAGGTCCTGGCCCGGCAGATCGAGCGCCAGGCCAGGGAAGCCAGCAGCGCCCAGTTCTATGACGCTGCGGTCTAGCCCCATGTGCGCCCGCTGCCAGCCCTGCGCTAGTGCGGCGCATCACTGCCAGGAGCCCACCCCATGAGCGCAGACTGGCATTCCCACCTGCGCCAGAGTGCCCAGGCACGCCACGAGGCGCATCGCTGGCGCCAGCGCCGTGTCCATCGGCAGGACGCGCAGCGACTCGACATGGCCGGCAATGACTATCTCGGTCTGGCCGCTGACCCGCGCCTGGCCGAGGCCGCCGCCGATGGTGCGCGGCGCTTCGGCGCCGGGGCCCGTGCCTCACATCTGGTCACCGGACACAGCACGGTGCACGAGGCACTCGAAGAAGCCCTGGCACGCCTCACCGGACGCCCCCGGGCGCTGCTGTTCTCCACCGGCTACATGGCCAACCTGGGGGTGATACAGGCGCTCTGTGACAGCGGCGTGCATCTTCTGCAGGACCGGCTGAATCACGCCTCCCTGATCGACGGTGCCCGGCTGTCCGGCGCCCGCTCACGGCGCTATCACCACAACGACCTTGATGACCTGGCGCGCCTGCTGGATCGGGTGCCGGACGCCAGCCGCCGCCTGGTCATCAGCGACGGGGTCTTCAGCATGGACGGGGACTGCGCCGACGTCGACGGCCTGGCCGAGCTCAGCCGGCGCCACGGCGCCTGGCTGATGATCGACGATGCTCATGGCATCGGCGTGCTGGGCGAAAACGGCGACGGTAGCGTCGGTCGACGGCTGGGCTGCGAGCGGGTCCCCGTGCTGGTCGGCACCCTGGGCAAGGCGCTCGGCACCGCCGGTGCCTTCGTCGCCGGCGATGACGCCCTGATCGAGCATCTGATCCAGTTCGCCCGCCCTTACATCTACACCACCGCCCTGCCCCCGCCGGTGGCGGCAGCGACGCTTCAGTCTCTCGAGATACTGGCCGGCGAACCCGAGCGACGCCGCCATCTCGATGGGCTGATCGCGCGATTCCGACGCGAAGCCGCCAGCCTTAAGCTGCCGCTGATGGCGTCGGCCACCCCCATCCAGCCGATCCTGCTCGGCGATGAGCAGCGCACCCTGGACTGGGCCAGCACGCTTGACGACGCCGGCATCCGGGTGGGCGCCATTCGCCCGCCGACGGTTCCCGCCGGCGCCTCGAGGCTGCGTGTCACCCTCAGCGCCGCCCATGACGACCACGACATCGACCGTCTGCTCGAGGCGCTCTTGACCTGCCAGAAGCAGGAGTCGGCCACCTGCGCAGGGGCATCCCGATGATCCGGCTGGTTCTGCTGTCCGGTTGGGCCATCGACGCCAGAATCTGGTCACCGCTGGCGAGCCATTGGGGGACCTCGGTGACGGTGGAGGCCATCGACTGGCCCGGCATGGGCGGCAGGCCCGCGCTTGCAGACACAGGTGCCTCGGACGCAGACGCCTCAAACGCAGACACGGGGCTTTTCCAGCAGCAGGCACACCCGTCCTCTGACATTCAGACGCTGGCGAAGGCCATGGGGCCTTCCCTGTCGTCCCGCGACGGCGAGCCGGTCATCTGGGTGGGCTGGTCGCTCGGGGCGTTGCAGGCCGCCGCGCTGACCCGGCACCTGCCCGGCCCCGATGGCCTGGTGCTGCTCGGCATGGGCCCGGCCTTCTGTCACCCGAACGGGGTGACAACGACCGCGCTGGCTGATTTTCGCGCCACCTTCCGCCGCGACCCGACCAGGGCCCGAGAGCATTTCCTGCGCTGGCAGCTGTCCGGCGAGCCCTCGCCCCGTGACGCCCTGCGCCGGCTGCGCAGCCTGCTGACGCCTGACATCGGCGCCGATCACGCCACCCTGGAGCAGGGCCTCGCCACCCTGGCAAGCGCCGATACCGGTGACCTGCTTGGCGGCGTGCCAGGCCATGTCTCAGGCAAAGCGCCGGATAATGCAACTCCCGTCCCCGCCACGTCCCTGTGCGGTGCCACGGACCCCCTGCTGGCGCCTGCCGTACGCGCGGCCATGGACGAGCGTATCGAAGGCGCCGGACACTGCCCGATGCTGAGCCAGCCGGCCCGTCTGGCCGAGGCGATTCAGCGCCACGCCTTGCGCATGCTAGATAAAGGAAAGGCACCCACCAGCCGCCGCGGGCCTCACTATGGTGACCGCGAAGCCCAGGGGTTTGACGAGGTGACGCCATGAACGCTCCGCTTGTGCAGCGCCAGCTCGAGCCCGCGTGCTCCAGCGACACGGCCTCGGCCACGGCCGCGCCGGACCAGAGGGGCGTCTCCGCAGCGCCCGATGCCACACCCGGTGACTGGCAGCGACGGGTCGCCCGGGCGTTCTCGCGGGCGGCCCCGCGCTACCGAGAACTGGCGCGCGCCCAGATGGCCATGGCCGAGACGCTGTGGCCCCACCTGCCAGATCACGCCGAGCGGATCCTCGATCTGGGTTGCGGGCCCGGCGACCTGACCCGAGGACTAGCCGAGCGCTATCCTGACGCCAGCGTGCTGGGGCTGGATCTGTCCGCGGCGATGCTGGCACAGGCTCGCCAGACACTGGTTCAACAGACACCGACCCAACAGACACCGGCCCAACAGACACCGACCCAACAGACACCGGACCGAATAGCCCAGGACGACCGAGGCACCGAGCCACGTCGACAAGAGGCATCACCTCATCCGCGCGCCACGGCGTGCGCCTGGGTCTGCGCCGACGCCCAGGCGCTGCCGCTGGCCGATGCCAGTCTCGACTTGGCGATATCCAATCTGGCCATCCAGTGGTGTCCCGACCTGGAGCAGGTGCTGGCGGAACTCCATCGCGTCCTGGCGCCTGGGGGACGGGCGGTACTCAACACCCTGCTGCCCGGCACCCTGGCAGAGATCGGCCAGGTCTGGCGTCAACCGGGCAAGGCCAGTGGAGTGCTGGACTTCGCAAGCCTCGACGACCACCGGCGCGCGGTGCTTTCCCGCCGCTGGGCCGCCACCGCCTTCGAGCAGCGTGCCGAGCGCTTCTACTACCCGGACCTGGACGCCGTGATGGCCTCGGTCAAGGGCGTCGGCGCCCAGGTCGCCCGTCCCGGCGCCCGGCTGAGCCGTCAGGATATAAGACAGGCGCGGGCCCGCTATGAATACCTGCGCAGACCCGAAGGACTACCGGTGACCTACCAGCGGCTGACGTTGATTCTCGACCGCTGACGCCTGACCACCGCGCCCCTGAGTGAGGTGCCCCATCGTCGTTTCACCGCCACCAAACTTGCAGCACAGGATCCCGCACTCGCCATGCCAAGCTACTTTGTGACCGGCACCGACACCGACGCCGGCAAGACCCTGGCAAGCTCCGGCCTGCTGGCCCTGGCACTCCGCCAGGGCCAGACCACCCTCGGCCTCAAACCGATCGCCTCGGGGTGTGAGTCCACCGCCGAGGGACTGCGTAATATCGACGCCCTGACCCTGCAGGCCCAGAGCGTGCCGTCTGTACCCTATGACGACATCAATCCGTTCGCCTTCGCGCCCCCCATCGCGCCACACCTGGCGGCTCGCTATGCCGGCGTGGACCTGTCCCTCGACAGGCTCTGCCACACGCTGGGGGGAAGCCTTGAGCTCCCCCGTGATCTGATCCTGGTCGAGGGAGCCGGCGGTTATCGGGTCCCGCTCAACGACCATGAGGACCTGGCGGGGCTCGCCACACGCCTTCAGCTTCCGGTGATCCTGGTGGTGGGACTGAAACTCGGCTGCCTGAACCATGCCCTGCTGACCGCCGAAGCCCTCAAGGCAGATGGCGTCCCTTGCGTCGGCTGGATCGGCAACCTTGTCGATCCCGGCTTCGCCGAAGATGAAACCCTCTACCGGGACAACCTCGATCACCTGGAAGCCAGGCTGCCGGGGCCCTGCCTCGGCATCATTCCTCGCCTCGATGGCAGCGACCATCGGGCACTGGCCGATCAGGCCGCCGATCATCTTTCGCTGCCATAGCTCGACCTCACAAGCCTCAGCCCCGCCCCCGAGCCGCTCGCAGCGTCCGGGCGGATAGCGGGGCCCTGACTCGATCGAAGCGAGCGCACCTCACGGAAGTGTTTGACTTGCCAGGCCGGCAACGTAAAATATGCCCCGCCTACCCCGCGTGCGGATGTGGTGGAATTGGTAGACACGCTAGATTTAGGTTCTAGTGCCTTAGCGCGTGGGAGTTCGAGTCTCCCCATCCGCACCATCTTTTCGGACCCGTCGAGCGAGCACACTTCATTCGACCTCAGGTCCAGCATTCTTCTTGACCTTCCTCCTGTCGGCTCGGCCCCTGGCCCTTGCTTCGACACGCCCTAGCTTCGATACGCCCTAGCCTCGACGCGCCCTAGCTTCGACACGCCTAGCTCCCCGTTGACGCCGCCTAAGCATCCGTTGGCTTTGTCAGGGCTCGATCCTGCTATCGTTACATGCATGTTCCATGATTGAAATCGACCTCGCACGTTGCGCAGGTCCGCGAAAAAAGGTCATTGCATGCTGAACTACTTTGCCCTCGGCATCCTGTGCTTCGTGGTGTTGACCCTGTTCTACGGTGTCATCGTCATCCACGACATCCCCTACGGTATCGCCAAGAAGCGCGACCATCCGCACCAGGACGCGATCCACGTCGCCGGCTGGGTCAGCCTGTTCACCCTGCATGTGCTGTGGCCCTTCCTGTGGATCTGGGCCACCCTCTACCGGCCGGATCGCGGCTGGGGCTTCAAGCAGATCGAGGAAGAACAGGCGCGAGAGCGCAGCGAGATCGACGAGTTACGCCTCGAACTCGACCACCTGCGCCAGCGGCTCGACGCCCAGGAGGCCTTAGCGCCGTCGCTCCAGGCCGAGCAACCGGCTCGCGCCCAATCTACGTCCGGCAATACCCAGGGAGGTCAGGACTGATGGATCTGCTTATCGTGCTGACCTATGCGGCGCTGTGTATCGCCGTGTTCAAGATCTTCCGCATCCCGCTCAACAAGTGGACGGTCCCCACTGCGGTACTCGGCGGCATCATCGTGGTCGCGACCCTGGTGCTGCTGATGAACTACAACCATCCCTTTACCCGCCAGGTTCGCCAGGCCTACGCGGTGACGCCGCTGGTATCCGAGGTCCGGGCCCGGGTCAGCTCCGTCGAGGTCGACCCCAACACCCTGGTCGAGGCCGGTACCCCGCTGTTCATCCTGGACGCCACCCAGTTCGAGTCCCGTGTAGAGCGGCTGACGGCGGAGCTCGAAGACGCCCTGCGCAATTCCGACAGTCGCAGTGCCGGCGTTGCCGAGGCCGAGGCCAACCTGGTGGCGGCCCAGGCCGATAGAGATCAGGCCAGTCGGACCCTGGCACGTTATCAGGCCGCCTCCTCGGCCTTCAGCCGGCAGCAGATCGACGAAGCCTCCCAGAATGCCCAGACCGCGGCTGCACGTGTCGCCCAGGCCGAGGCCGCCCTCGAGCGGGCCCGCGCCGAACAGCGCCCCGACGGCGACGACGAGGACCCGTTGGTCGTCGCCAAGCGCGCCCAACTGGCCGAGGCACAATATGATCTGCAAAACACGGTCATCCGCGCTCCCACGGACGGCTTTCTGACACAGCTCGCGGTGCGCCCGGGAATGATGGCGGTACCGCTGCCGCTAAAGCCACTGGGGGTCTTCGTGCATGACGAACCCGGCCGCTTTACCGGCGCCTTCCGCCAGCAGGCGCTCAACCGCATCCAGCCAGGCGACGAGGCCGAACTGACCTTCACCGCCCTGCCGGGCCAGGTGTTCGCCGCCGAAGTCATCGAGGTGCTGCCGGCCATCGCCGAGTCCCAGGTCGCCGCCGGTGATCGACTGCTGGGCGCCGACGCCTTCGCCAGGACCGACGCCCCTGCGCTGGTGACCCTGAAGCTCGCCCCGGGCCAGGATATGCCGGACATGCCGCTGGGCATCGGCGCCCAGGCAGCGGTCTACACCGAGCACTTCCACCACGTCGCCATCATGCGCAAGGTGCTGTTGCGCATGCTCGGCTGGCAGCACTATGTCTACATCGACCACTGAGTCGACAGGCGTTTCGCCGACGCTGACCCGCTGCTAGGCTGGCCCCAGTCAGGTTCGCCCAGCGTGGCGAACCAGGGAGCGACAGACAGCACCCAGCCTTTCCTGGTGTACCCGACGAAAGGCACACCAGGTGGCTGGGGGCGGGGGGCAAGGATGCACAGCAGGAAGGAATCAACGCGCACCAATACCTGGGTGGCACTGGTGATCGTCATCGCCAGCGCCGCTCTGAGCTATTGGCTGCTGGACAGTCGCGACGACGTCAACGGAGGTGCAGCGGTATCGCTGTTCTCGTTGGGTCTCGTCAGCGCGCTGGTGATCGGCTATTCCCGTTCGGTCAGTCAGATCAACGCCCTCGGCGCCCAGGTCAAGTTCAACCGCCTGAGCCAGGAAGCCGACGCCACGCGCAAATCGCTGGAGCGCGACCGCCTTCATCTCTACCGCATGCTGATACCGCTGACGCTGAAGCACCCCGAAGGCGAACACGCCATCCACGGCGTCGATCCCCGTGTACCGGCACTGCTGGAACTTGACGACAAGGTCGCTACCGAAGGCCTTCAGGCCGACCTGTCACAGGAACTCGCCCGCGCCCTCCAGCGTCTGCTGCATAGCCAGTACCACCGCATCCTGGAACTGCTGCCGCAGGACGCCTCCCTGCCTGCCTCGCAACGGACATCATCGGGCCACGACTTTACTCCCGCCCAGCTTGGCGAACTGCTGGATCGGGCCGAAGCCTGTCTCGAGCGCCATGGCGAGGCGTCGACGTCCAATGACGACAGACAGCGGCTTCACAACAATGTTCGCGTCAGCCGCCGCCTGCTGGCCAGTTACCATCGACTCGATGACGTCACCCCAAAGGCCCCGTCTGACGCCGTTGTCTGAGGTCCGCAGACAGCCTCTCGTCTCTCACCTCTCGTCTTTAGTCTCTCGGCCCGCCTTTCGTCTTTCGTCTTTCGTCTTTCGTCTTTCGTCTTTCGTCTTTCGTCTCTCGCTTCTCGCCACCTGGTCCCCGCCCGAGAGGATGACCTATCAGGCTGTGCCGGTTCGCTCCATCCTGTTCGCCGACGTCGGCCCCCAAACTCGGCGTCCCTGGCCCTCGTCTACGCTGAGATGGCGGTACATCACC
Organism: Halomonas sp. MMSF_3323; assembly: GCF_030733595.1. Lineage (NCBI taxonomy): Bacteria > Pseudomonadati > Pseudomonadota > Gammaproteobacteria > Oceanospirillales > Halomonadaceae > Halomonas > Halomonas sp. MMSF_3323. The sequence goes on from NZ_JASHIT010000046.1 coordinate 13,983, forward strand.
GCAGTGTCACATCCATCTTCGCGATCGGCGGGAGGCCCCATGGCAGAGTCACTTACACAACAACAGGACGTTGACAGCGACAGCGGCGGACGCTCGCCTCGGCTGATCTGGTCGTTGCGGGCCTTCGGGCTGGCCGGTGCGGCCATGGTCTGGGTGGCCCTTGGGGGTGCCGAGTCGATGTCGCCAGATGCCCGCTGGGTGGCCGCCATCGGCACCCTGATGGCGATCTGGTGGATGACCGAGGCGATTCCGCTGTCGGTCACCTCGCTGCTGCCCATCGTGTTGATTCCCATGCTGACCGAACGCTCGGTGTCCGAGGCCACCGCTCCCTACGCCAGCTCCATCGTGTTTCTGTTTCTCGGTGGATTTCTGATCGCCATCGCCATGGAAAAGTGGCAACTGCACCGGCGTATCGCCCTGACCACCCTGCATCGCGTCGGGGTCGAACCTCGTCGTATCGTGCTCGGCATGATGCTGGCCACCGGTTTTCTGTCCATGTGGGTGTCCAACACCGCCACCACCCTGATGATGCTGCCGATTGCGCTGTCGGTGCTGACCCTGGTGGTGGAACGCTCGAGCTCACAGGACAGTGACGCGGTCGGAGAAGACCTGCACAAGGGCGGCCGCGTCTCGGACATCATCAAGGATGACAACATCCGCAGCTTCGGTGTCTGCCTGGTACTGGCCATCGCCTGGTCGGCCTCCATGGGCGGGCTTGGCACCCTGCTGGGCTCTCCCCCCAACGCCATCGTCGCCGGCTACGCCGCCGACGAACTGGGCCGGGACATCGGGTTCCTGCAGTGGATGATGGTCGGTCTGCCCCTGGCGCTGACCTTTATCCTGATCGGCTGGGTACTCATGACCCGGGTGCTCTATCGCTTCAAGCTCGATGAGATTCCCGGCGGCAAGGCGATGATCGAAGACCAGCTCGATCACCTGGGACCGCTCGGCCAGGGCGAACGCATGGTGATGTTCGTGTTCGCCGGCGCGGCCTTTCTGTGGGTGGTGCCGGGGCTGATCGCCAGCCTGCCGCTGATCGGCGACTGGTTTTCGTTCCTTGACGCCTTGAATGACACCGCCATCGCCATCGGCGCCGGTATCGTGCTGTTTTTCCTGCCGGGCAACGCCAAGGGCGACATGGTGCTGGACTGGCAGGACGCCGAGGATGGCCTGCCCTGGGGCGTACTGCTGCTGTTCGGCGGCGGCCTGTCGCTGGCCAGCGCGGTGGCAGCGTCAGGGCTCGACGGCTGGTTCGGCGAACAGGTCAGCGCGCTGGGAGCGCTGCCGATGGTGGCGCTGGTGGTGGCGGTGACGACGATCGTGCTGTTTCTTACCGAGATCACCTCCAACACTGCCACCGCCGCGACCTTCATCCCGGTGCTGGGCGGGGTCGCCGTCGGCATTGGCGCCGACGCCATGACGCTGCTGATACCTGCCGCCTTCGCCGCGACCTGCGCCTTCATGCTGCCGGTGGGCACGCCGCCCAACGCCATCGTGTTCGGCTCCGGCGCCGTCACCATCTCGCAGATGGCCCGTGGCGGGATCGTGCTCAACGTGATCGGCGTCGCCCTGATCACCCTGTTCTGCTACGTACTCGGGGGGCTGGCCCTGGGTCTGCAATTCTAGAGCGTCCGCGCTATTGGCTGATCGCTCCCAGGAGCCTCACCTGCCGGTGGGGCTCTCTCCCTGTTGTCTGCGCTGTCGAAGACGGGCCTCGGCCTGCTCAAGCACCTCCCAGGCCAAGCGACGAAGGCCGACCTCCCCCTCGGTCATGGCCTCGAGCAGGGCTCGCTTTTCCTTCAGGTAGAGGCGTGCAAATCCCGGGTCATGCTCGACGATAGAGCCGGTGTTGTGGATCAGGTCGGCGTACTTGATGGTCTGGGCGCGGGCGCCGGCTTGTGCCAGACGCTCCAGCGCCAAGCGCTTGCGCACGGCGCGGTTGCCCACCTCAGGCCCTTCGAGATCGCTTAGCGCCAACACCAGCGCGGTCACCTCTTCCCCGAAGTTGTCGCCCAGTGTCTGGGCCGTCACCTGGGTGTCCTCCAGTACATCGTGCAACCAGGCGGCGGCAACCATGGCGGGGTCGCCGGGACAGTGGCGGCTGACCAGCGCTGCCACAGCGGCGGGATGCTCGATGTAGGGGGTGTCCAGGTACTTGCGCCGCTGACCGATGGCGCCGTGAGCCGCCGTGGCGAAGAGCCGCGCCGCCTCCACGGTGTCGATGCCCGAGATCTCGCTTGCGTCGCTGGAGGGTGTGTCCACGCTGTCGCTCCCGTGTCGTGTCTTTATCGTGCGCCCCGGTCGGGCCCATTGCCGGTCCAGCACCTTTTGCTGATTGAGGCCTCGGCCGCCGCGGCTTAGGCTGACAGACCCGACCTCAAGACGCCATCAGGCGCTCCCCTGGCCGACCAGGAACCGCCATCAAAGGAACTGCCATGAAACGCGAAACCCTCGCCCTGCACCACGGCTACGCCCCTGACGACCAGCACTCTGTCGCGGTCCCGATCCACCAGACCACATCGTTTTCCTTCGATGATGCCCAGCATGCCGCCGACCTGTTCGATCTCAAGGTCGAGGGCAACATCTATTCGCGCATCATGAACCCCACCTGCGCGGTGCTGGAAAATCGCGTGGCCGCCCTGGAAGGTGGTATCGCTGGCCTGGCGGTGGCCTCCGGCATGGCCGCCATTACCTATACCATCCAGACGCTTGCCGAAAGCGGCGACAATATCGTCTCGATCAGCGAACTCTACGGCGGTACCTACAACCTCTTTGCCCACACCCTGCCGCGCCAGGGCATCGAGGTCCGCTTCGCCGACAAGGACGACCTCGCCGGCATCGCCGATCGCATCGATGAGCGTACCAAGGCGGTGTTCTGCGAAAGTATCGGCAACCCTTCGGGCAGTGTGGTGGACATCGCCGCACTCGCCCAGGTGGCCCACGACAACGGTGTCCCGCTGATCGTCGACAACACCGTGGCCACGCCCTTCCTGTGGCGACCGATCGAACACGGCGCCGATATCGTGGTGCACTCCGCGACCAAGTATATCGGTGGCCACGGCACCACCGTGGGTGGCGTGATCGTCGATTCCGGTCGCTTCCCCTGGGCCAGCCATGCCGAACGCTTTGCGCTGCTCAACGAGCCCGACCCCTCCTATCACGGCATCAGCTATACCCGAGACGTCGGCGACGCGGCCTTTATCGCCCGCGCCCGGGTCGTGCCACTGCGCAACATGGGGGCGGCCCTCAGCGCCCAGGCCGCCTGGAATCTGCTGCAGGGTCTCGAGACACTGGCGCTGCGTATCGAGCGCATCTGTGCCAACACCCAGACTATCGCCGAGTACCTCGAGGGCCACGAGGCGGTGTCCTGGGTCAAGTACGCTGGCCTTTCACATCACAAGGACCACGAGCTGGCCAAGCGCTACATGAACGGCCAGGCCTCCGGCATCTTGAGCTTCGGCATCAAGGGCGGACGAGACGCCGGGGTGCGCTTCTACGACGCGCTCGGGCTGATCCTGCGCTTGGTCAATATCGGTGACGCCAAGACCTGCTCGGCGATTCCGGCGGTGACCACCCATCGCCAGCTCAATGACGAGGAACTGGCCGCCGCCGGGGTCACCGCGGACATGGTGCGCCTGTCTGTCGGCATCGAGCATGTCGACGATCTGATGGCGGACCTGGACCAGGCGCTCAAGGCGTCTCAGGGCTAGCCCGAGCCCGGCACCGGCAATTCCACCGGGGTGGGAGAAGGTGGCAGCCAATCGCCCTTGATCAGGGCTTCTGCCGGGCGGTAGAAGCGCAGCAGGTGTTGGTGACAGCGTCCATCCACAGGGATGGACGTTCCTCTTTTTCTATCCAGCCCGAGCTTTATATCTAGCCAGAGCCCGGCACTGGTAGCCCCACCGGGGTCGGCGACGGCGGCAGCCAATCGCCCTTGATCAGGGCTTCGGCCGGGCGGTAGAAGCGTAAGGTATACGTCCATCCCGGGGCGATCGCCAGGTGGTTGGGTGCCTGGGGGTCGCCGCCAAAGTGGAGGGTTACCGAACCATCCTCGTTGGCGTCGGCCTCGACACTGGTCAGGGAGTGCGCCCCTTCGGCGCCCTCGATCAGACGCCCTCTGGCATCATAGACGGTTACCGACCAGAACCCGGTGACCGGCACGTCCACCGGCAGAATCAGCACCTGAGGCGTCTCGCCATCATTGTGAAGCGGGCTGACGGTGACGTAGTAGGCGTCCTCGATGGGCTGGCCCAGCCAACCCGCGGCCGTCCCCCACAGATGCCGCACCGGGTCGACGCTGTCTTCAGCGCCAAACATGCCGTGGCTGCCGGAGATAAAGGGCGACAGACCAAGCACCGCCTCTCTTACCTCGCTCAGTCGCTCCATATCCCACTCGGGCAATGACAGCTCTCCCGCGTCATCCTGGGACCACTCGATGGCATCCTGCAGCGCGTTGGCTTCGGCGATGTCCGCGCTCGAGTCGGCGTCCACCTGGGTACGGAACATGACCAGGGCATAGCGCGAACCGACGCTCTCTTCATCCAGCACGATCTCGCGTCCACCGTAGGACATCATCGGGGTGTAGTGGTCCTGGTTGACCACCTGCATGGACTGCAGTCGGGTGGCGCTGGCCGGGGCGGTGAAGGTCACCGGTGAGGCCAGATCGAAGACGCCGACGCTGTGCAGGATATCCCGATTGACCCGAACCACCTCGGCGTCCACCGGCAACGGCGCGCGGTCATGGCGCAGGCTGCCAAAATAGCCGTCATCGGCATAGTTCTGGAAGTGGGTGTCGGTCTGCGCCCGCACATAGGTATCCAGATTGACCGCACCGTCCGAGCTGGATGGCTCGGTGGCCTCTGCGGTCGCTGCCACTGCGTTCGAGACCAGGCTGCCTGCCATTGCCAGCAGCAGCCAGGAAAACCGCTTCATTGTCATCCCCGCACCCCGATTGTCGGTCGCGAGCCCTGGCGGCCAGAGCCCTGCCTCTGGCTCAGCATAGCGTCTTCGCGGCACGAAGGACTCAACGGCATGAAAACGGCGGCCCCGAGGGCCGCCGCAGGTCTCACTACTCAGTAAGCAGTGAATTGACGTTTCCAGAGACTGTCAGCTACCGGCGATGGTCATCTCATCGATCAACCAGCTACCGCTGTGGATGCTGCCACGGGTATCGATATCATCCCCCAGTCCCACCAGACCCTGGAACATGCCTGCCAGGTTGCCGGCGATGGTGAACTCCTCGACGGGATGCTGAATCTGGCCGTTCTCGACCCAGAAACCGGCCGCACCGCGGGAATAGTCACCGGTGACGCCGTTGACGCCCTGCCCCATCAGCTCCGTGACCAGTACGCCCCGATCCATCTTCGAGAGCAGCGCCTCGCGGCTTTCCAGCGGTGCTTCGAGGCGCAGGTTGCGTGCCCCGCCGGCGTTGGCGGTGGTCTGCATGCCGAGCCGACGCGCGCTGTAGGCCGACAGCATGTAGCTGGCCAGACGCCCCTGCTCGATAAAGCGATTGTTGCGGGTCTGGACGCCGTCGCCGTCGAACGGACTGCTGGCCATGCCACCCACCAGCATCGGCTGCTCGGCGAGGCTGAACCACTCGGGAAACAGAGTCTCACCCAGGCGGCCACACAGGAAGGAGGCGTCGCGGTAGATGGCGCCGCCGGCCAGGGCCGACATCAGGTGGCCGATCAGGCCGCTTGCCAGGGTCGGGTCGAACATCACAGGAAAACGCCCGGTCTGGGGGCGCTGCCCCCCGAGGCGCTGTAGCGTACGCTCGGCGGCGCTGCGGCCGACCTCCGCCGGGTCACGCAGCGCCCGTGGATCCCGGGCGCTGGTGTAGTCGTAGTCCCGCTGCATGCCGGATGCGTCCTCGGCGATCAGCAGGCAGGAAAGCGAGTGACGGCTGCCGCGCTGGCTGCCGAGAAAACCATGGCTGTTGGCGTAGACGCGAACGCCCTCGCCGCTCGACAGGCTGGCGCCGTCGGAGCTGCGGATACCCGGCTCGGCCAGGCCCGCCGCCTCGCAGGCAAGCGCCAGCTCTATCGCCTTGTCCGTGTCCAGCGCCCAGGGGTGATGAACGTCGAGATCCGGCAACTCGGTCGCCATCAGCTCGGCGTCGGCAAGCCCGGAGGCAGGATCCTCGCCGGTGTAGCGTGCGATGGCGATGGCCTTCTCGACCACGCTCTTGATCGAGGCGTCGCTGGCATCGGTGGACGAGGCGCTGCCCTTGCGCTTGCCCAGATAGACGGTGACGGCGATGCCCTGATCGCGGGACAGCTCCACCGACTCCACATCGCCCTCGCGCACGCTTACACCGGTGCCCTGATCGACGCTGGCGCCGACCTCGCAGGCATCCGCACCCAGTCGCCGAGCAAGCTCGAGCGCGGTCTCGGCACGACTTTCCAGCACCGCCTGCTGGGCTCTGGCATCAAACGCCTGTGTCATCTTGTACTCCTTGTCCGACCATAGGGGTCGGCTGAGACTGTCATCCTGCGGCGCCTCGGGCGCCACAGGCTGGTATACTTTCGCGGACGTCGCGCCCGGCGCGACCACCGCCTTTTCGATTTTCCCCGATGCCTTCACCAGGGACCCGGTATGACCCAGGATGACCTTTCCCCCGACGACCGCCCCAGCAAGTCCCAGCTCAAGCGGGAGATGCACGAGCTGCAGGCGCTGGGCGAGCGCTTCATCGCGATGAAGCCCGAGGAGCGCGCCCGCTTCCCGCTGTCGGACGATCTGCTTCGCGCCATCGACGAGACCGACCGCATTCGTGCCCGCGAGGCCAGACGCCGCCATATGCAGTACGTCGGCAAGCTGATGCGCAAGGAAGACCTGGAGGCCATCCAGGCGGTCTTCGACGACATCGAGAAGGCCCAGGTCCAGCGCGACCATGCCTTCCTGCGCCTGGAAAAGTGGCGTGATCGCCTGATCGAAGAAGGTGATGACGCCGTCGAACCCTTCCTCGAAGACTATCCCCAGGCCGATCGCCAGGCGCTGCGTCAGCTGATCCGCAACGCCCGCAAGGAGCGCGAGCAGAACAAGCCCCCCACCAACGCCAAGCGGCTTTACAAGCTATTGCGTGATACCGCAGGGATCTAACCGCCGGGCTCGAGGGCCAGTCTGACGAGTGACTGCGCTCGACGGCGTTACCGCCACCGCCCTAGGGCTTTTCTGAAAAGTGCCTAGGTCCTGCATGCTCCGCCTTGGCGCCGACACCTCCGTCGGCGCCGCCTTGTCGATCAGCTAGCTTGCCTCGGCTGTATCAGGATTGGGTGCCACCCACGGTCAACTCGTCAAGCTTGAGGGTCGGCTGACCGACGCCCACCGGCACCCCCTGTCCTTCCTTGCCGCACACCCCGATACCGGTGTCCAGTTCCATGTCGTGGCCGATCATCGAGACCTGGCCCATGGCTTCGGGGCCATTGCCGATCAGCGTCGCCCCCTTGACCGGCGCGGTGATCCGACCGTCCTCGATCAAGTAGGCTTCACTCGCCGAGAACACGAACTTGCCCGAGGTGATGTCCACCTGGCCGCCGCCGAAGCTGACCGCGTAAAGCCCGCGCGAGACGCTCTTGATGATGTCCTGGGGGTCGTCCATGCCGGCGCGCATGTAGGTATTGGTCATGCGCGGCATCGGCATATGGGCGAAGGACTCGCGACGGGCGTTACCGGTGGGCGCCATGCCCATCAGGCGGGCGTTCAGCTTGTCCTGCATGTAGCCGGTAAGGATGCCGTCCTCGATCAGGGTGGTGCATTGGCTGGGGGTGCCCTCGTCGTCCACCGACATCGAACCACGGCGATCCATCAGGGTGCCGTCGTCGACCACGGTAACGCCGGGCGACGCCACCCGCTCGCCGATACGACCGGCGAAGGCCGAGCTGCCCTTGCGATTGAAGTCGCCCTCGAGGCCATGGCCCACCGCCTCGTGCAGCAGGATGCCGGGCCAGCCGGCCCCCAGCACCACCGGCATCTGTCCGGCGGGGGCATCGGTCGCCTCCAGGTTGACCAGCGCCTGACGCACCGCTTCCTTGGCGTAGGTCTCGGCGACGCCTTCGTCGCGCAGTCTTGCCATGGGGTAGCGGCCGCCACCACCGGCGCTGCCGCGCTCACGCCGGCCGTTCTTGACCGCGATGACACTGACATTGAGCCTCACCAGCGGGCGCACGTCGGCGGCGACGGTGCCGTCACTGGCGCTGACCAGTACCACTTCGTAGACGCCGGACAGCGAGGCGCTGACCTGGGACACACTGGGGTCGGCAGCCCGGGCCACCCGGTCGGCCAGCTTGAGCATGGCGACCTTGTCTTCGGCCGACAGCCCTGACAGCGGGTCGATGCCCGCGTAGCGCGGCTCGGCACTGACCTGGATGCGTGGCGCCTGGGTCAGGGTGGCGCCGCTGCGCACGATGCCCGAAGCGGTGCGGCCCGTCTCGGCCAGGGCATCGGCGTTGATCTGGTTGGAGTAGGCGAAGCCGGTCTTCTCGCCGGCCATGGCGCGCACCCCGACGCCACCGTCGATGTTGTAGCTGGCTTCCTTGACCTCACCGTCCTCCAGCACCCAGCCCTCTTGCCAGGTCCGCTGAAAGTACAGATCGGCGTAGTCGATGCCAGGGCCCAGGGCGTGCCGGAGACCCGTATCGAGACCGCCGAGATCGAGGCCTCCCGGGATCAACAGGGTGGCCACGGCCTCATCGAAGGATGCAGCTTGAGATGTCATTGAGCACTTTCCAGAGTGATCCGGGGCGAGGTCCAGGGACCCTGCACCAGATAGTGAATTCGCGTCACCCGGTCGATGACGTCGCCGAACAGCTTGTCGGCCACAAACAGGGCACCGCCCACGACGGGCGCCCCTACGGCCACGGCTGCCAGCGGCAGGTTGTTGCTGACCGGCACGGTCACACCGAGCATCAGGTCGAGCTGACGTCGCGCCAGGTCGGCGGAGCCGTCCAGGGTAAAGTCGGTGGCGGGGCCATCGATACGAATCGGCCCTTCGGTTTCCAACACTCCACCATACAGGGTCGCGGCACCACTGACACGGTCGAAGGCGGTACCCTCACCGGTGACGTCCGAGAAATCCAGACGCAGGCGCCGCAGCAGGTTGTCGACGTTGAGTAGTCCCACCACCTTGGCCGAGGGCGAGCTGATATTGGCGAAGGTTCCGTCGACCATATCGACGTTCAGGCTACCGCGTGATCGGGCCAGCGCAAACTGCCAGGGGGCCCCCGGCCAGGCCAGCTGACTGTCCACATCGAGTCTTTCGGCGCGTACCGCCACGTCCTGCCCGAGCGCCGCCAGCGCGGTCCCGGGATCACCCCCGGTGAGCGCCAGTCGCGAGCGCGTCAGGCTGGCCTGACTACCGGAAGCCTCCCATACCAGCGACCCTTCTGCCGTGACCTCGCCCAGGGTGAGGGATACCGGCTCGACCGACAGCCGATCACTGCTGGAACGCCATGCGCCGTTGAAGGGCCCGACCCGATTGCCCTGGTACACGATATCGTCGATGGTGAGACGCCCGTCGGGCAGCTCGCGCACTCGCTGCGGGAAGGCCGCGGGCGCGCTGGTGACTTCAAGCTCACCGAACAAAGAGCCGGACTCGGCACCCTGAACCGCCGTTTGCCCGCTCTCGGGAATCAAGTTGTCCAGCTCCAGTCGATCGAGATCGAGCACCAGTGGCTGGGTAGTACCCGGGCGGTAGGTCACCTGGCCGTCGACCAGGCTTCCGCCAAGCGCCGCCTGCCACTGCCTGGCACCTCGGCTGAAGCGGGGACTGGCGTCGATGGTCAGCGTGCCGAGACAACGATCGCCGTCGCTCAGGCAGTCGGTGCGGGCCTCCAGGCGTGACAGTCCCGCCCCGCCGCCGCCACTGGAGCCGCCTTCCGGCATGGCACCGGCCAAGGGCTTCAGGGCGTCGGCCCAGGCGCCCAGATCGAGTCGCTGCAGATAGGCCAGCACCGACCAGCCCGGCTCACCGGGCCAAGCGCCAGGTGCCGCCCGACCGACCCACAGCTGACCCTGGCTGCCGCCGGGCCCGGCGGCGCGCCAACGGGCGCCGACATCGCGCCCGTACTGGCCGCTCAACACCGGAGAGTCGCCAAGGCTCAGGTCCAGCTTGAGCGGTACCGTCTGGGAGGCACGCTTGCCCAGCGGTGCCGGCAGTGCGATCGACAGCCCCTCCAGGGTGCTTTCCAGCGACAGACGCTGGGCATCGAGCTCAAGCCGGCCTTGCCAGGGGAAGGAGCCAGACAGCAGTACCCCAGGCTCGAGCCCCGCCCAGTCCAGCAGCGCCGGCGCATCGGCACGTCCGGACAGCGCCACGCTATCGTTGCTGCCCTGAAGGTCAGCCGCCACGCTACCACCGAGCACCTGGCCCTCAAGACGACCGGACAATCCACCTTCTTCGCCCTGCTGGGACCAGGTCAGGGGGCCGCTGACGTTCTCGAACTCGAGCTCGGTGCCCTGATGCACGACCCTCGCCGCACGGGCGTCGGCCTCGACTTTCAGGTCCAGGGCGTCCGGATCGGCCATCGGCAACGACAGCGACAACTGGCCAGTCACACTACCCTCGCCGCGCCAGTCACTGGCGGCCTCGGCACCCTCCACCGGCATCTCTTCGAGAAATGCCAGCAACTGCGTCAGCGACGCCGACAGCGGCCCTTCGACGCTGAGGACCTCGTCGGCCAGTTTGACGCTGGCGCCTTCGGTCTTCACGCCCTGGCTCTCGGCATGGTCTACGCGCGCCTCCAGACTGTCATCCTCGACGGACAGGTGGCCGCTGACGTTGGTAAGCGCCGGCCAGCCTTCGGCGTAGGGCACCCGCCCCTCGACGATATCCAGATCCAGGCTCAGACTGCTGTCGAGCTTCTCGCTGTCGAGGTCGTCCTGCTCACGCAGCGGCACGTGCAGGCGCAGCTGCCCCTGGGGCACCCGCCCCGCCAGACCACTGGCCAGCCAGTCCGCGAGTTCGGCGTCCACATCGTTGCGCAACAGCGGCATCGGCAACCACTCGCTCAAGGCGATATCCCGGGCGTTGACGTCGCGCATGTCCAGCTCAAGACCGAAGCCCCCGCGACGATCGGCGGCGATGGCCAGACCAAAGCCCCCTTCCACCTCGGCGTCGCGCCAGCCGACCTTGAGGTCGCGTCCACTGACGAAGCTGCGCGGCCCGTCGTAGGACCAGATCACCTCGCCGGTGGCGTAGTCGAGCTGCATGGGGGCGGCAAACAGCTCAGGGAAATGCATCGATGCCTGGCCAGCGTCGACGAAGTCCACTCGACCACGGGTGCCGTCGGCTTCCACCCAGACATCCAGCGGGCCGCCGCCGGGCGCACTCTCCCAGGGGTCGACCTCGACCCCCAGCGCGCTGACCCGGGCACGCCATTCGTCATCGAGCCTGCCAAAGCCCAGCCCGGTCACCTGACCGCGGGGCTTCAAGGCGTCCACCGCCCGGGCCAGGCCCTCAGGCAGGCGCAGACGCTCACGCCACTGCGCCAGTGCACCCAGCTCGAAGCCGCTGGCGTTGGCCCACCAGCCGTTTTCGCGGCTTTCCACGTGCCAGTACTGGGGCAAGGCGCCACCTTCCGGCGCGGTTTCGCCGTCGTCGCCGGTCCAGCTGACGTCTTCGGCGTCACCCTCGAACCAGGCCTCCCAGTCATCGACGTCGCGTCTCAGCCACTGGCCGCGCAATTCGGCCCCGTTGAGCACGATGCCACCAGGCGAGCCCTCGCCCATCTCCTGGGCGACCGCTGTCGCCATCGCGTCGCGCTGATTGAGCGCCAGGCGCGGTGCCAGTACATCGAGGCGCACATCCGCCAGGCGGCCATTATCCCAGCGCGCCCAGACGGTGGCGTCCCCGCTGGCCTCGTCGAAACGCAGCACGTCCTCGATGCCGATCAGTCGTGACAAGCCGGTCAGGCTGTCGAGCTGCATGGTGCCCTGCAGGGCGGCGCTGAAATTGCTTGCCTCGCGACTGCCCGGCGTCAAGGCCATGACGATCTCCATCGCCTCGGCGTCGCGATCCTCGATGAATACCTCACCCTCGATATGGGTGCGCATCTCATCGCCGGTCATCAACAGCCGCGGCGCATGCAGGGTGGTCACCTCGCGGCGCCCGTGCAGCACCACGCGCAGGTCATCGACCCAGGCACGTTGGCGCAGCATGACGCCGACCCAGAAGTCCAGACGCTCGAGGTCAAACTGCCCTTCGGGCATCAGTTCGGGGGGGATACGCGCCGGCTGTGGCCACAGCCAACGACGTTCGCGGTCCTGATAAAGGTGGAGGGTGACGCCCTGGAAGTGGGCCTTGTCGACCACCGGCAGCCCCTCGTCAAGGCTCGCCAGGGTGTCCAGGCGCACTTCACCGCGCTCGACCTGCAACAACGGATAGCTGCCCGTGGCGTCTTCGGCCTCGAGTCGCAGCCCGTCCAGGGTCAAGCCGGGGTCGAGGCCGTGCAGACTGCCTTCGAGACTCACCAGATGGGTCTCCGCCTCGAAGCGCGACGCTATCATCTCGACCAGTCGATCCTCGAGGCGATCGACCTGGCCCAGCGACACGCGCAGCACCAGCGACAGCAGCGCGGCCATCGCCAGCACTACCGCCACCAGCGTCAACAACCAGCGAGTCAGCAGGCGGATCGGCCTCATCGGATCACATCAGCACGATGTCGTACTGCTCCTGGGAATAGTGGGTCTCGACCTGAAAACGAATGGTCTTGCCGATAAATTCCTCGAGATCGGCGACCGCGGCCGACTCCTCGTCGAGCAGTCGGTCCACCACCGCCTGGGAGGCCAGCACCGCGTAGGTTTCGGCATTGTAGGCGCGCTCTTCACGCAGGATCTCGCGAAAGATCTCGTAGCACACCGATTCCGGCGTCTTGAGGGTGCCCCTGCCCTGGCAGGAGGGACACGGCTCGCACAGGGTCTGCTCGAGGCTTTCACGGGTGCGCTTGCGGGTCAGCTGTACCAGCCCGAGCTCAGTGACGCCGGTGCATTTGGTCTTGGCGTGATCCCGTTCCAGCGACTTCTCGAGCATCCTCAGCACCTGGCGCTGGTGCTCGGTGTCCACCATATCGATGAAGTCGATGATGATGATGCCGCCGAGATTGCGCAGACGCAGTTGACGGGCGATGGCGGTGGCCGCTTCGAGGTTGGTCTTGAAGATGGTTTCTTCGAGGTTGCGGTGACCCACGTAGGCGCCGGTGTTGACGTCGATGGTGGTCATCGCCTCGGTGGGGTCGATCACCAGATAGCCGCCGGACTTGAGCTGGACCTTGCGCGCCAGCGCCTTCTGGATCTCGTCCTCGACGCTGTACAGATCGAAGATCGGTCGCTCGCCGGCGTAATGTTCGATGCGTCCCACCGCCGAGGGCATGAACTCCTCGGCGAACTCGACCAGCTTGACGTGGTTTTCGCGGGAGTCGATGCGCACCTTCTCGATATCGTCGCGCATGACGTCGCGCAGGGTGCGCATGAACAAGGGCAGATCGTCGTAGATGACGCTGGGTGCCGGCGCGGTCAGCCGACGTTCGCTGACCTTGCGCCACAGCCGCAGCAGGAAGTGCATGTCGGCGACCATCTCCTCGAGCGTCACGCCCTCGGCGGCGGTGCGCACGATAAAGCCACCGGAGACCTCGATCTGCTGCTCGGCCGCGGCTTCCTCGACCAGACCGCGCAGGCGCTCGCGCTCGGTCTCGTCCTCGATGCGTTGGGACACGCCGTTATGAGGCGAGTCCGGCATGTACACCAGGTAGCGCGACGGTACCGACAAGTGGGTGGTCAGGCGAGCGCCCTTGGAGCCGATGGGGTCCTTGGTGACCTGAACCACCAGCGACTGGCCTTCATGCAAGAGCTGCGAGATGGACGGCTGGTCATCACCGTTGGCGCTGTGCTCACCGACATCGTGGGCGTGAATGAAGGCTGCACGAGACAGGCCAATATCGACAAAGGCCGCCTGCATGCCGGGCAGTACCCTCACCACCTTGCCCTGGTAGATATTGCCGACGATGCCACGACGCCTGGCCCTCTCGATGAAGGCCTCCTGCAGCACGCCGTTCTCCACCACGGCCACGCGGGTTTCCATGGGCGTCAGGTTGATGAGTACTTCACCACTCATTCGGCAGTCCTTGTCCTTTGATGTCTGGCGCCATTATGACATAGCCGCTGGCGGTTGCGATGGCGCTGGCGCCGGACCTCCCGTCCGGCTCGACTGAAGCAGCACACGCCTGCCGGTGGCCCAGCGGGCGGCTTGCCGTCTCGTCGAGCGGCGGCGCCACTACACCCTCACGCCACCCTCACGACACCGTCACAATAAAGCGCCGTTCCACACAGGCACGCGCTGTCGGCGCAGCAGGCTCGCCGTCTCGTAGAGCGGCAGCCCTACCACCGCGGAATAGCTGCCTTCGACGCGCTCGACGAAGATCGAGGCGAGCCCCTGGATGGCGTAACCGCCTGCCTTGTCGGCAGGCTCACCGGTGCGCCAGTAGGCGCGAATCTCGTCGTCCTGGAGCTCACGCATCAGCACATCGCTAACGACCGTTGCCTCGAGCACCCCGGCGGGTCCGCTGACCGCCACCGAGGTCATCACCTGATGCCAGCGCCCGGACAGCGAGCGCAGCATGACAAAGGCGTCCTCGGCGTCGACAGGCTTGCCGAGAATCTCGCCGTCGCGCACCACCGACGTGTCGGAGCCCAGCACCGGCAAGTCGAGGCCCGTCTCACGCCAGGCCTCGGTCTCGGCTTCTGCCCCAGCCCCAGCCCCAGCCCCAGCCACGGCCTTGGCCCGGGCCAGGCGGGCGACGTAATCCCGGGCCGCTTCACCAGGATGCGGCGTCTCGTCGATATCCACCGGCGCGATCTCCACCGCCACACCGATGCTCGCCAGCAGCTCACGCCGCCGGGGCGAGGCAGAGGCCAGGCGCAGCACCGGGGAATTCACATCAGCATCGAGGGGCTCACTCATCGCTTGCGTCTCCAACGCTTTCGTGGGGGCTCAGGTCATGAGGGATTCAGGTCTTGGCGGAACGCCGGCCGATGGCCTTGAACAGGGTCGCCAGCCAGGGCCACAGCGCCGCCCCGATCAACGATGGCATCAGAAACGACAGGTGCATGGAAAACGGGCCGAACAGGGTACGCAGCCACTGTTCCACCAACTGCACCAGTCCCAGCAAGACGAAGATCAGCACCGCCTGCTGGAGCAGCGAGTAGGTCCTGAAGCGGGGATATACCAGCGCCGAGAGGAAGGCCAGCAACGACAGCGTCAGCGCGCTCTGCCCGAGCGGCGCCCCTTCGATGAGGTCCAGCAGCAGGCCCAGCACGAAACCATGAAAGACGCCCACCCGGTCGGGCTGTGCCATGCACCAGTACAACAGCATCAGGCCCAGCCAGTCGGGCCGCCAGACCTGCCAGCCGTCGGCCATGGGCATGACCTGCAGACACAGCGCCAGAGACAGGGTCAACCATACCCACACCAGGCTGACGCGAGGGGTAGCGGCCATCAGTCGTCCTCCTCGTCTTGCTCGGGGGGCGTCAACAGCTCACCCAGGCGGCGGGCTGCCTCGACGGCCTCGGGGTCCAGTTCCGGGTGCCAGCGTCCTCGCGAGACGTCGAGCGCAGGCTCCGGCGGAAACAGCAGAAGGAAGTGACGCGAGCGCTGCAACTGGGCGACGGGAGCGGCGCTGACCGTGGCGAAGGGCTCGCCAGGATCGTGACTGACGTCGCTGACCCTGGCCACCGGATAACCCGCAGGAAAGCGTCCGGCCAGGCCGGAGCTCATCAGCAGGTCACCGACGCGAATGTCGGCGGTATCCGGCACGTGCAGCACCTTCAGCGCGTCGTAGCTGCCGGTACCCTGGATGATGAAGCGAAGCCCGTTGCGATTGACCTGGATCGGCAAGGCGTGACTGGCATCGGTAAGCATCAGCACGCGGCTCGAGTAGGCGGAAAGCTCGCTGACCTGACCGGCGATACCGGAGGAGTCCATCACCGGCTGACCGACATAGACGCCATCGCGGCGGCCACGATCGATCACCATCTGGTGGGTGAAGGGGTCGGGATCCAGCGACAGCAGTTCGGCGGTGAGGTAAGGCACCTCGTGATCCCGGGCGGCGTCGAGCAGCTCGCGCAGGCGCACGTTCTCGGCGGTCAGGCTGGCCATGCGCTGTACCCGATGGGACAGGGTCAGCAGCTGCTCGCGCAGTCGCGCGTTCTCTTCCACCAGCGAGCGTTGCTCGGACAGCGCCAGGGCGCCCCAGTTGAGCACGTCACTGGGCAGACTGACGGCCCACTGGATCGGCGCCACAAGCGTCGACAACTGGGCACGCACCGATTCCATTCGGGTGAAGTGGGTATCGACAAACATCAGCCCGCCCGCGAGCACCGCACACAACAGCATGCGGTACCCGGGCACGGAGCCATGCGAGAACAGCGGTTTGATAGGCCGACTCCCTGGAGGTCCTGGGCCAGACGTCGTCAGTCGCTGGAGAGCAGCTCGAAGGTGTGCTGATCGATCATCTCCAGCGCCTTGCCGCCACCACGTGCCACGCAAGTGAGCGGGTCATCGGCGACCACCACCGGCAGGCCGGTCTCTTCGGCGATCAGCTTGTCCAGATCACGCAGCAGCGCGCCACCACCGGTCAGCACCAGGCCGCGCTCGGCGATGTCTGATGCAAGCTCGGGCGGTGACTGTTCCAGGGCGCTCTTGACCGCCGACACGATGGAGCCCAGCGGCTCCTGCAGGGCGTCGAGGATCTCGTGGGAATTGAGGGTGAAGCTGCGCGGAATGCCTTCGGCCAGGTTGCGACCGCGCACGTCGATTTCGCGCAGCTCGCCGCCCGGATAGGCACAGCCGATCTCTTCCTTGATGCGCTCGGCGGTGGCTTCGCCGATCAGGCTGCCATAGTGGCGCCGTACATAGGAACTGATGGCCTCGTCGAAACGATCGCCGCCGATGCGGATGGACTCGGAATAGACCACGCCATTGAGCGAGATGATAGCGATCTCGGAGGTACCACCACCGATGTCGACAACCATCGAACCCTGCGCCTCTTCCACCGGCAGCCCGGCCCCGATGGCCGCGGCCATGGGTTCCTCGATCAGGAAGACTTCACGGGCACCGGCGCCCTCGGCGGACTCCTTGATGGCGCGACGCTCGACCTGCGTGGACATGCAGGGAACGCACACCAGGACCCGGGGGCTCGGCGTCAGGAAGGTGCTCTGATGCACCTTGCGGATAAAGTACTGGAGCATCTGCTCGGTCACGGTGAAGTCGGCGATGACGCCGTCCTTCATCGGACGAATGGCGGTGATGTTTCCGGGGGTGCGGCCCAGCATGCGCTTGGCATCGGCGCCGACCGCAGCAACGCTGCGCATGTTGCCGGACTGCCGAATCGCGACCACGGAGGGTTCATCCAGGACGATCCCGCGATGACGCACATAGATGAGCGTATTGGCCGTCCCCAGGTCGATCGACAGATCGCTGGAAAACACACCTCGTAAACGTTTGAACATGGATAAAGATACCTAGTGCAGACCGGAAACCCTGTGCGGACGCAAACGGTATCACTGACCCCCCCTAGCGGCAAGCGTGATGCGCGTCTCCCTTGACCGGCAAGACCTGCCCGACGACGCGCGAATGTGGTACCTTCTGCGGTCATTTCATGGACCCCTTCCGTCGAGGAATTGATCATGGCGCTTGAACACGCCGAGGTCCTCCGTGCCGCTCACCTGGCCCGGATCGACCTTTCTGAGAATGACGCAGCCCACTATCACGACGATCTCGGCCGGATCCTGGAGATGGTCGATCAGCTCCAGGCGCTCGACACCGAAGGCGTCGCCCCGCTGGCTCACCCCCTCGATGCCACCCAGCGCCTGCGCGCCGACGAGGTCACCGAGAACGACCAGCGCGAGCACTTCCAGCGCTGCGCTCCCCAGGTCGAGAATGGCCTGTACCTGGTGCCGCGGGTCGTCGAGTGACCCCGCGCCCCACCCTTCTCGACATTGGATTCACGCATACAGGGAGCCAGGCCCATGCATGACAGGACACTGACCGAGATCAGCCAGGCGCTCGACGCCGGCGAGATCTCCAGTCGCGAGCTGACCCAGGATCTGCTCGGACGCATCGACCGCCTCGACGGCACACTCAACAGCTTCGTCAGCGTCACCGCCGACCAGGCTCTCGAGGCCGCCGAAGCCGCCGACCAGGCCCGCGCCCGCGGCGAAGCCGGCCGCCTGACCGGCGTGCCGCTGGCACTCAAGGACATCTTCTGCACCCAGGGGGTCAAGACCAGCTGCGGCTCGAAGATGCTCGACAACTTCGTCGCCCCCTACGACGCCACCGTGGTGGAAAAGCTCAAGGCCGCCGGCACGGTCAGCCTGGGCAAGACCAACATGGACGAATTCGCCATGGGCTCCTCCAACGAGTCGAGCTTCTATGGCCCGGTCAAGAACCCGTGGGATCTTGACGCCGTCCCCGGCGGCTCCTCCGGCGGCAGCGCCGCCGCTGTCGCCGCCGGCCTGGTGCCGGCGGCGCTGGGTACCGATACCGGCGGCTCGATCCGCCAGCCGGCAGCCTTCTGCGGCATCACCGGGCTCAAGCCGACCTATGGCCGGGTCTCGCGCTACGGCATGATCGCCTACGCCTCGAGCCTCGATCAGGGCGGCCCCATGGCCCGCAGCGCCGAAGACTGCGCCCACCTGCTCAACGTCATCGCCGGCCACGACGTGCGCGACTCCACCAGCGTGGCCCGCGGCGTTCCCGACTACACCGAGGAGCTCAGCGCGCCGCTGTCCGGCCTCAAGATCGGCCTGCCCAAGGAATACTTCGGCGACGGCCTCGATGCCGGCGTCAACCAGGCCATCGGCGAAGCGATCAAGGTCTACGAGTCGCTCGGCGCCAGCGTGCGCGAGGTCAGCCTGCCACACACCGCCTACGCCATCCCGGCCTACTACGTGATCGCGCCGGCGGAGGCCTCCTCCAACCTGTCGCGCTACGACGGCGTGCGCTTCGGCCATCGCTGCGACAGCCCCGAGGACCTCATCGATCTGTACAAGCGCTCCCGCGCGGAGGGCTTCGGCGAGGAGGTCAAGCGACGCATCCTGATCGGCACCCACACCCTGTCCGAAGGCTTCTTCGACGCCTACTACAAGAAGGCCCAGCAGGTTCGCCGACTGATTCGACAGGACTTCCTCGACGCCTTCGAAGAGGTCGATGTGCTGATGGGCCCTGCCGCGCCGACCCCGGCCTTCGACCTGGGCGCCCAGAAGGACCCGGTCTCGATGTACCTGCAGGATATCTACACCATCGCCGTCAACCTGGCGGGCATCCCCGGCATCAGCGTTCCGGCAGGCTTTGCCGGCAAGCGCCCGGTGGGCCTGCAGATCCTCGGCACCCACTTCGCCGAGACCCGTCTGCTCAACGTGGCTCACCAGTTCCAGCAGGCCACCGACTGGCATTTGAAGCGTCCCGAGATGACCGAGGAGAACTCCTGATGCAGTGGGAAACCGTCATTGGTCTCGAGGTGCACGTCCAGCTCGCGACCCGCTCCAAGATCTTTTCCGGCTCCTCCACCGCCTTCGGTGCCGAGCCCAACACCCAGGCCAACGCCGTTGATCTGGGCCTGCCCGGCGTGCTGCCCGTGCTCAACGAGCAGGCGGTGGCGATGGCGTTGAAATTCGGCCTCGGCATCCATGCCGAGATCCCCGAGGTATCGGTGTTCGATCGCAAGAACTACTTCTACGCCGACCTGCCCAAGGGCTACCAGACCAGCCAGATGTACCATCCCATCGTCGGCGCCGGCGAAGTGGAAATCTGCCTGGAGGACGGCGAGAACAAGATCATCCGGGTGCACCACGCCCACCTCGAGGAAGACGCCGGCAAGTCGCTGCACGAAGACTTCCACGGCATGACCGGCATCGACCTGAACCGGGCCGGCACGCCGCTGCTGGAGATCGTCTCCGAGCCGGACATGCGCTCGGCCAAGGAGGCGGCGGCCTACCTCAAGGCGATCCACTCCATCGTCACCTACCTTGGCATCTCCGACGGCAACATGGCCGAAGGCTCGATGCGCTGTGACGTCAACGTCTCGGTCAGACCCAAGGGACAGCAGGAATTCGGCACCCGCGCCGAGATCAAGAACGTCAACTCCTTCCGCTTCGTCGAGCGCGCCATCGCCTACGAGGTCGAGCGTCAGATCGAGCTGATCGAGGACGGCGGCAAGGTGGTGCAGGAAACCCGCCTTTACGACCCCGAGGCCGACGAGACCCGCAGCATGCGGACCAAGGAAGAAGCCAACGACTACCGCTACTTCCCCTGCCCCGACCTGCTGCCGGTGGTGCTCGACTGCGCCTACGTCGAGCACCTGCGCGAGAGTCTTCCCGAGCTGCCCGCCGAGAAGCGCGCGCGCTTCCAGAGCGAGCTGGGACTGTCCGCCTACGACGCCGGGGTGCTGTCGGCCAGCCGCGAGATGGCCGAGTACTTCGAGCAGGTCAAGGACATCTGTGGCGACGCCAAGCAGGCCGCCAACTGGGTCCAGGGCGAGCTATCCGGCGCGCTCAACCGTGACGGACTGGACATCTCCGACAGCCCGGTCAGCGCCGAGCAGCTCGGCGGCCTGGTCAAGCGAGTGATCGACTCGACCATCAACGGCAAGGCCGCCAAGCAGGTGTTCCAGGCGCTGTGGAACGGCGAAGGCGACAGCGCCGACGCCATCATCGAGGCCAAAGGCCTGAAGCAGGTCACCGACACCGGCGCCATCGAGGCCATGGTCGACCAGGTGATCAGCGACAGCCCGGCCCAGGTGGCCCAGTACCGTGACGCCGAGCCCGACAAGCGCGGCAAGATGATCGGCTACTTCGTCGGCCAGGTGATGAAGGCCTCACGCGGCACCGCCAACCCCCAGCAGGTCAACGCCCTGCTCAAGGAAAAGCTCGACGCCCTGTGCTGATGGGCGCTACGGCGACCACCGGCGATGGCAGCGCCATCGCCGGCTTCCACTGGCTTTACCCAAGGAACCCGCGATGTCGGACGATGTCGGTACCCGCCTGAGGGCCCTGCGAAACCTGCGCAACATCTCCCAGCGCGAGCTGGCCAAGCGCTGCGGAGTGACCCATTCCAGCCTGTCGCTGATCGAACAGGGCAAGGTCAGCCCCTCGGTCAGCTCGCTGAAAAAGATCCTCGACGCCATCCCGATGAGCGTCGGCGACTTCTTCACCATGGATCTGGAGAGCAAGAACCAGGTGTTCTACAGCGCCGACGAACTGACCGACATGGGCAGCGGCGACGTGGTGTTCAAGCTGGTGGGCGCCAACCGCGAGTCACGTGCCCTGTCGTTTCTGATCGAGACCTACCCCCCGGGTACCGATACCGGCCGCGAGATGATCACCCACCAGGGCGAGGAAGCCGGGGTGGTGCTCGAGGGCGAGATCGAGATCACCATCGGTGCCGAGACCCGGGTGCTGGGTGCCGGCGAGGCGTACTACTTCGACACCAACGTGCCCCACCGCTTTCGCAACCCCAGCGAGACCCTCTGTCGGCTGGTCAGCTGCACCACCCCAGCGCGAGCCTTCTAGCGGCGAATACCGTGGCGTCGGCTCAAAGGCGCCCTCAAGGCAAGGTCTCCGCAACCCCGGCGCCTACCCAGTGCCTGCCGGCTGGTCAGCTGCACCACCCCGGCGCGAGCCTTCTAGCGAGCGGCGAATACCGTGGCGTCGGCTCAAAGGCACTGCCCGTCCCGAAAACCACAAAAAAGGCCACGCAAGGCGTGGCCAATCAGGGAGTCATCTCCCATCAGTGCGCGTTGATGACATCGGACCGGGAGTCTAGTTCAAGGCGATCCAGACGCTCTTGAGTTCGGTGTATTCGGCCAGCGAGTGGTGCGACTTGTCGCGGCCATTGCCGGACTGCTTGACCCCGCCGAAGGGCACGCTCTGATCCCCACCGGCCCAGTTGTTGACGAATACCTGGCCCGACTGCAGACGACGACTGACCCGCATGATGCGGTCGACGTCCTGACTCCACACCCCGGCGGCCAGCCCATAAACCGAGCCGTTGGCCAGGGCGATGGCCTGCTCTTCGCTGTCGAAGCCGAACACCGACAGCACCGGGCCAAAGATCTCTTCACGCCCGATCGTCATGTCCTCGGTGACACCGTCGAACACCGTCGGCTGGATGAACAGCCCCGGCCCGTCGAGCGCCGCGCCGCCGGCACGCAGCCGTCCGCCTTCTTCCTGCCCCTGGCGAATGAAGTCGAGGATGCGACGGTGCTGGGTCGCATCGACAATCGCTCCCATAAAGCTCGACGGGTCCAGCGGATCCCCCGGCTGCATCGACTCGGCCGCCGCCAGCAGGTGCTCGATGAAGGCCTCGCGCACACTGTTCTCGACCAGCAGCCGCGAACCGGCGATACACACCTCCCCCTGGTTATGGAAGATCGCCTCGGCGGCGTGGTGCGCCACCTGCGCGAGATTCCTGCAGTCGGCGAACACCAGATTGGGGCTCTTGCCACCGCACTCCAGATAGACCCGCTTGAGGTTCGACTGACCGGCGTACTGCATCAGCTGCTTGCCGACCGCGGTGGAGCCGGTGAAGGCCAGGCAGTCGACGTCCATCGACAGCGCCAGCGCCTTGCCCACGGTGTGACCATAGCCCGGCAACACCTGCAGCACGCCGCGTGGCAGGCCGGCCTCCTGGGCCAGGGCAGCCAGCCGCAGCGCCGACAGTGGCGACTTCTCCGACGGTTTGAGGATGACGCTGTTGCCGGCGGCCAGGGCCGGTGCGATCTTCCAGGCGGTCATCATCATCGGGAAGTTCCAGGGCACGATGGACGCCACCACCCCGATCGGCTCGCGCAGCACCAGCGCGAGCGCCTCTTCGCCGGTGGGCGCGACCTCGCCGTAGAGCTTGTCGATGGATTCGGCCTGGTGACGCATCGCGCCGATGGCGCCGGCCATGTCTCCCAGCGCGCTGGTGATCGGCTTGCCCATGTCCAGAGTGTCGAGCAGTGCCAGTTCGTCGCGGTGGGCCTCCATCAGCTCGGCCAGCCGCAGCAGCACCCGCTTGCGCCGGGTCGGCGCCAGGCGCGACCATTCTCCACCATCAAAGGCGCGCCGGGCGCGGGCAACCGCCAACTCGGCATCGGCCTGGTCACAGCTTGCGACCCGCGCCAGCACTTCCCCCGTGGCGGGGTTGATGGTCTCGAAGGTCTCGCCGCTGGCGGCGTCGACGAAGCGATCATCGATATAGGCGCGGGTTTCCAGCCGCGCCGTCAGGGTGTCGGCCAGGGCCTGCCAGCCAGCCTTGTCGAGGGGACGACTCATGCATCAGCCTCCTCGGCGGCGGTGATCTCGACGCCCTGGGCAGTCAGCCGGCGCAGCGTCTCGTCCAGCGCCTCCCGGGCCAGACGCACCAGTTCGTCGATTTCATCGTGGCTGATCACCAGGGGCGGTGAAATGACCATGGTGTCTCCCACCGAGCGCATCACCAGGCCTGTCTCGAAGCAGATATCGCGACACAGGTTGCCCACCGCCAGCGACTTGTCGAAGCGCTTGCCGCTGTCCTTGTCAGCGACGATCTCCAGGGCGCCGATCAGACCCAGCGAGCGCGCCTCGCCGATCAGCGGGTGGGACTCCAGGGACTTCCAGCGCGTCGCCAGGTAAGGCCCCAGATCATCACGCACCCGCTCGACCACGCCTTCGGCCTGCATCAACTCAAGGTTCTTGAGCGCTACCGCGGCGCACACCGGATGCCCCGAGTAGGTGAAGCCGTGGTAGAACTCGCCGCCCTCGTCGATCAGCGTGTCGGCGACACGATCACCGACCAGTACCCCACCGATCGGCAGGTAGCCGGAGGACAGCCCCTTGGCGATCGGCATCAGGTCGGGCTTGAGGTCGTAGTGGACGCTGCCGAACCACTCGCCCAGACGGCCGAAACCACAGATCACCTCGTCGACCACCAGCAGGATCTGGTGGCGCTCGAGCACCTCCTTGATCGCCGGCCAGTAGCTGTCCGGGGGAATGATGGCGCCGCCGGCACCCTGTACCGGCTCGGCGATAAAGGCCGCGACCTTGTCGGACCCCAGCTCCTGGATACGCGCCTCCAGCGCCTCGGCGCAGGCACGACCGAAGTCCTCCGGGGTCTGATCACGCCCTTCGCCGAACCAGTAAGGCTGACGGATGTGGGTGATACCCGGCACACAGGGACCACCCTGTTCATGCATCGGCGCCATGCCGCCCAGACTCATGCCGGCCACGGTGGAGCCGTGATAGCCGTTTTCGCGACCGATGATCCACTGCTTGTCTGGCTGGTCCTTGAGCGCCCAGTAGCGACGCACCATCCGCAGCACGGTGTCGTTGGCCTCGGAGCCGGAACCGGTGAAGAACACCCGGTTCATGTGCGCCGGTGCCAGTCGACACAGGGTCTCGGCAAGCTCCACCGCCGGTGGGTGGGTGGTCTTGAAGAAATTGTTGTAGTACGGCAGCTGGGTGAGCTGCTCGCTGGCGGCGTCCACCAGCTCCTGACGCCCATAGCCGAGGTTGACGCACCAGAGCCCCGCCATGCCATCGAGGATGCGATGCCCATCCGCGTCCTGGATGTAGACCCCCTCGGCGTCAACGATGATACGACTGCCTTCCTCCCCGAGCGCCTTGAAGTCGGTGAAGGGGTGCAGATGGTGTTCGCGATCGAGCTCTTTGAGCCGTGCGGCGCCTGGCGAGGTCATGGCCAAGTCTCCCGATATTGGTGAGTTGCTTTGTTATGGTTTACTCAACATAACCACCCTTCTCATGAAAGCCAAGCCCAGCGCAGCATTTCCTTAGAAAAAAACCATAAGTCACTGATTAATAGTCTACGACCATCGTACAATGTCGATATTTTTTATTTTTAACCACAAAAAAAATTGACAACCAATGGCCAAACGACCAACTTTCATTGACGCCAAACGGCGCTCTCCACACCTTCCAACAACAACCGGGGCCACCATGAAACCACCATGTCCTTCGCCGACGGGCCGGCGAAAAACCCGATGCGTGCCTTTGCTCTTGCTGTCGCTCTTGCTGCTAGCGTCGAGCCTTTCCACCGTCCAGGCAGCACCCCAGCTGAGCGGCCCGGACATCCTGCTCGAAGGGGTCGCGACCGACGTCCAGGCCAGCGGGCTTGATCCCGACCGCCCCTGGCACATCGACGACGGCACTCGCCGCCATCCGCTCGAGGTCGACGCCGACGGGGTCGCGACGCTCAGCCTGACCGTCACCGACGGCCCACGCACCCTGTCGCTTTACGACGCCGCCAACACCCCCGCCGCCACCCTCGAACTCGACCCTGTTCCCGCCTGGCTCTCGCTGCTGCCTGCCCTGACCGCCATCACCCTGGCGCTGGCCTTCCGCCAGGTCATCCTGGCGCTGTTTGCCGGGCTGTTGCTCGGCGGCTGGGTGCTTCACGGCATGAACGCCGGCGCCCTGCTCGGCGCCTTCGGTGACTCGGTCAACGTCCACGTGCTGTCCGCCGCCAGCGACAGCGACCATATGTCGATCGTGCTGTTTTGCCTGCTGATCGGCGGCATGGTCGGCATCATCTCGCGCAACGGCGGCACCCGCGGCATCGCCGAGCGCATCGCGCGAGTGATCCGTGGACGACGCCAGGCGCAGAATTCCACCGCGCTTTTGGGTCTGGCCATCTTCTTCGACGACTACGCCAATGCCCTGATCGTCGGCAACACCATGCGCCATATCACCGACCGCGTGAGGATCTCGCGAGCCAAGCTGGCCTACCTGGTGGACAGTACCGCCGCACCGGTGTCCGCGATCATGCTGGTGACCACCTGGATCGGCTTTCAGGTCGGGCTGATCAGCGAGGCGATGGATGCCATAGAAGACTGGAACGAGTCCGCCTACTCGGTGTTCGTTAACGCCATTCCCTACAACGCCTATCCGATCCTGGCGCTCGCCTTCGTCTTCCTGGTGGCCTGGAGCGGTCGTGACTTCGGCCCCATGCTCACCGCCGAGCGCAAGGCACTGTCCGAGCCCGGCGCCCGCCAGGCAATGAGCAGCCGGGAAGCCATCGTCGAGGAAGCCGACATCCCCACCAAGGAAGGCATTCCGACCCGGGCGCTGAACGCGGTGATACCGATGATCGTGCTGGTGGCGATCACCCTGGGCGGGATCTACGCCACCGGTCTCGCTGCCCTCGGCGGCGGTGACCATCAGCTGCGCGACATCTTCGGCGAGGGCGACTCCTTCAGCGCCATGATGTGGGGTTCGCTGGCGGCCTGCGTGACGGCGGTGATCATGACCCAGGCGCAGCGACTGATGAGCATGACCGAAACCGCCCACTACTGGTTCGAAGGCGTCAAGTCGATGCTGCTGCCGATCACCATCCTGATGATGGCCTGGGCACTGGCGAGCGTGAACGAGGACCTGCACACCAGTGACTTTCTGGTCACGGTGCTGGGCGATAGCCTGTCACCGCAGTGGATGCCGGCGGTGATCTTCGGCCTGGCCGGCTTCACCGCCTTCGCCACCGGTTCGTCATGGGGTGTCATGGGCATCATGATGCCGCTGGTGGTACCGCTGGCCTGGGCCGTACTCGAGCACAATGGCATGGCCGGCACCGCCGAAGGCATGCCGCTGCTGTACGCCTCGGTGGCGGGAGTGCTGGCCGGCGCGGTGTGGGGCGATCATTGCTCGCCGCTGGCCGAGACCACCCTGCTTGCGGCCATGGCCAGCGGCTGTGATCTGATCGACCACGTCAGGACGCAGCTTCCCTACGCCATGCTGGTCGGCATCGTGGCGCTGCTGTTCGGCGCACTCGGCACCGGTTTCGGCCTGCCCTGGTGGCTGGGCCTGGCGGGAGGCGTCGCCACCCTGACCGCGGTGCTGTTCACCCTGGGCCAGCGCGCGACCGCGGCAACGAAGGTAGCGACGGCCAGCGACGCCAGCGCCTGAGCGCCTGAGCGCCTTCGGGCGCTGGCGAGCCAGCGCCCGCTCCGTCCAGCGTGACGACTTCCACTACCTCTACCTCACAACGACAGCGCCGC
>NZ_JASHIT010000047.1:0-38347 GCF_030733595.1 Halomonas sp. MMSF_3323
CCCGGGCCTCGCATCACCGCCAATGTCCCTTCCCACCTCCAGCGGCGTCTTCTACCGCCGGCCGCCTTCTGCCAGATCGTCGTCTTGCCCCTGGTCGTTCGCGTCAGGGCTGCTCTTCTTGCCTGGTTTCCTTTTCTTGCCTGACCTTCTCTTGGTTCCTGACCTTCTCCGCTTGCCCGGCCCCTGCACCAGGCCAATGGTGCCACTTCGCCAAAAAGTTCTGCCGTTTTGTGCATTTGTGGCATCTCGCATAGACAACTTGGCAGCGCTCATAAACACCCGCCAATGGAAACGTGAATAATTTGCATTCTTAAAACATAAACAGGGAACCCCTTTCGTGCCGCACCATTCCGCTCCCCTCACCTGCCTTGTTCCTGGCCGTCTCGTTCCGGGCCACCTCGTTCCTGGCCGCCTGGCTATCGCCATTGCCCTGGCCTCCGGTGCCGCCCTGTCGACCCCGGTGCTGGCCCAGGACGCCGAGCAACTCGCCAGCATGACCGTGGTCGGTGACGATCTGCGTGCCACCACCGAATCGACCGAGAGCTATCAGGTGGCCTCCAGCACCAGCGCCAACGGCCTGACGCTGACGCCGCGCCAGACGCCACAGTCGATCAGCTTCCTGACCCGCCAGCAGATGGACGACGAGGCCATCACCAGCACCACCGAGGCGGTGGAACGGCTGCCCGGCGTCTCGGCGATCCGTCTGGACGGCACTCGCACCAGCTTCCAGTCCCGCGGCTACACCATTCGCAACTTCCAGTTCGATGGCCTACAGAGCAATACCAGCGCGTTCTGGCCGTTCGGCGACGCCGAGTGGGACACCGCCATCTACGACCGGGTCGAGGTCGTGCGCGGCGCCACCGGCCTGATGACCGGGGTCGGCGATCCATCCGCCACCGTCAACTTTGTGCGCAAGAAGCCGCTGGACGAGGCGGCGGGTAGCGTGACTGCCGCGGTGGGCCGCTGGGACCGGGGGCGCGGCGTGGTCGATGTCAGCACTCCGCTGGACAGCGAGGGGCGCGTCGGCGTGCGCTTCGTGGCGGCCAAGGACAGCTCGGACAGCTTCATGGACGGCGTCGAGAACGACCGCGAGACCCTTTACGGGGTGATCGCCGCCGAGCTGACCGACAACACCGAGCTCAGCGTGGGCATCGAATACCAGCACTACGACCAGGATGGCGCCTACATCGGCGTACCGCAGTACTACCTGGACGGTGGCCGTACCGACTTCGACCGCTCCACCGCCAACAACACCGACTGGGCCAACTTCTTCACCGAGAACACCCGCGCCTTCGTCGACCTGACCCACCACTTCGACAATGGCTGGTCTGCCCGCGCCGCCTACAGCTACGGCGACGCCAACTATGGCCTGACCTACAACTACCGCGGCGGCTATCCGGATCGCGAGACCGGTGTGCTCTACTACACGCCCAGCTACGCCACCGAATCCTACCTGGTCGACTATCGCGGCGATCGCACCCAGAAGAATCTGCATGTCAGCGCCGAAGGTCCCTTCACCCTGTTCGGCCGCGAGCATCAGCTCGGCTTCGGCTACATGGACCTGCACGAGGACTACCAGATCAACAGTCGCGGCCCGGCCGGCGACGTGCCGGCGCTGGGCAGCTTCAGCGACCGCAACGACCCGGCCCTGGCAGAACCGGTCTGGGGCGAGTGGGGCCTGACCGATGACACCGTGACCGAACAGCAGGGCTACTACGCGGTATCCCGCTTCTCGCTGGCAGACCCGGTGCACTTTATCGTCGGCGCGCGCATGACCGACTGGAAGATCGACCAGGACTATCGCGGCGAGCGTGAGTACGAATACGACAACGAGTTCACCCCCTACGCGGGTCTGATCGTCGATATCACCGACGACCTCAGCGCCTACGCCAGCTACACCGAGATCTTCAACACCCAGAGCGAGCGCTCACCCAGCGGCGCCCTGCTGGATCCGCTGGAAGGCATCAACTACGAGGCCGGCCTCAAGGCCGAGCTGTTCGACGATCGTGCCGACGTGTCCTTCGCGGTGTTCCACAGCCAGCAGGACAATCTGGCGGTGGAAATCCCCGGGGTCTTCGTCGCGGGCACCACCGACCAGGCCTACACCACCACCGACGGCGCCGAGGTCGAAGGCTTCGAGCTCGAGATCGCAGGCGAGGTGGCCGACGGCGTCAACCTGTCCGCCAGCTACGCCCTGGTGGACGCCGAGGACGCCGACGGTGAGCAGCTCAACACCAGCTATGCCCGCCAGCAGGCCAAGCTGTTCGCCAGCTGGCAGCTGCCTGGCCGCTGGTCGAACCTGACCCTCGGCGGCGGTGCGCGCTGGCAGGGTGACACCTACCGCGACAACGACACCCCCAACGGCACCGAGAAGATCGGTCAGGGTGACGTCTTTGTCGCCGATGCCATGGCCCGCTATCGCATCAACGACAGCATGAGCGCCCAGCTCAACGTCACCAACCTGTTCGACGAGGAGTACTACTCGCAGCTCGGCTTCTATAGCCAGGGTATCTATGGCGAGCCGCGCAGCGCGCTGCTGAGCCTGACCTACGACTTCTAGTGCCCTGGAACGCCGAAACCTCGACATCCGCGTCGGGCGCTGTGCGCCCGACCGGCACTCGCGACACCACTGTCAAACCGGCTCTCCTGCGAGAGCCGGTCATCGCCTCTATAAGGAAGACCCCATGCCCCTGATCCACCCACGCTGGCCGCTCGGCCTTGTGTTACTCGCCGCCGTCCAGCCTGTCCTCGCCGCTGGCGACGATGGCTATCCAATCGAAATCGAGCACGCCCTCGGCGTCACCGTGATCGAGGAAAAGCCCGAACGGGTCGCCACGGTGGCCTGGGCCAACCACGAGGTGCCGCTAGCGCTGGGAGTGGTGCCGGTGGGCTTTCCCGCTACCACCTTCGGCGATGACGATGGCGATGGCCTCTGGCCCTGGGTGGAGCAGCGTCTTGACGAGCTCGACGCAGGCCCCCCCAACCTGTTCGACGAAGGCGATGGCATCGACTTCGAGGCGGTGGCCGCGAGCCAGCCCGACGTTATCCTGGCGGCCTATTCCGCCCTCAGCCGCTCCGACTACGACACCCTCAGCAAGATCGCCCCGGTGGTGGCCTACCCCGAAGCTCCCTGGTCGTCGGGCTGGCGTGACATGATCCGACTCAACAGCGCAGGCATGGGCATGGCCGAAGAAGGCGAGGCCCTGATCGCACGCCTGGAAGCCCAGGTGGAGCAGCAGATCACCGAGCACCCGGAACTCGCCGGCAAGAGCGCCATGCTGATCAGCCATATCAAGCCCACCGACCTCAGTCAGATCAACTTCTACAACGACAACGACGCCCGGGTGCGCTTCTTGCACGAGATCGGCCTGACCTCGCCCCAGTTCGTCACCGACAGCTCCGTTGACGGCCGTTTCGCCGGCTCCATCAGCGCCGAGCGTATCGACGAGATCGCCGATGTCGACATCATCATCACCTATGGTGGCGAGCCGCTGGTGGAGCGACTCAACGAGCATATGCTGACCTCGCGCCTGCCCGCGGTGGAACAGGGCTCGCTGGTGCTGCTCGGCAACAATCCCACCGGAACCGCAGCCAACCCGACGCCGCTGTCGATTCCCTGGGTGCTCGACGACTACGTCGAACGACTGGCCGAAGCCGCTCGCAAGCGTCAGCAACCCTGAATCAAGCGTCTGGACAGGATGGATACGCGCAAATGAGCAGGAAGGGAAGGATATGAAGGCAAGGCCGCTGGCGCCTGGCAGGACAGGCCATTCGCGCCCGACCGGCGTCTATCTGCTGCTGGCGGCGCTGGCCGCCAGCATCATGATGTCGGTGGTCATCGGCGCCAGGCCGACGGACCTGACCGCGCTCATGGGTCTGCTGGATGGGCGTATCGACTCCATCGACGAAGCGGCGATCGCCAGCCGTCTGCCCCGCACCCTGCTGGCGTTGCTGGCAGGGGCCGCGCTGGCCGTGGCCGGGGCGACCATGCAAGGCCTGACCCGCAACCCTCTGGCCGATCCAGGCCTGCTCGGGGTCAACGCCGGCGCCGCGCTGGCAGTCGTCATCGGCATCGCCTGGTTCGATATGCAGCAGGCCTCTGGTTACATCTGGGTGGCCATCGCCGGCGCCGGCGCCAGTGCACTGCTGGTCTATCTGGTGGCCAACCTCGGACGAGGCGGAGCCACCCCTCTCAGGCTGGCGTTGAGCGGCGCGGTGGTGACCGCCGCCCTGACCTCGCTGACCTCCGCCGTGATTCTACCCCGCGCCGACATCGCCGGGCTGATCCATTCCTGGCTGATCGGCGGCGTCGGCGGCGCTACCCTCGATCGCATCACCCCGGTGTTGCCCTTCCTGGTCCTGGGCCTTGCCGCGTCGCTGCTGGCGGCGCGCAAGCTCAACCTGATGGCGCTGGGCGATGAGGCGGCGACCGGCCTCGGCGAGCGCGTGGCCCTGGCCCGAGCGCTGGCCGCGGTGGGGGCCATCCTGCTGTGCGGGGCGACCACCGCGGCCTGTGGTCCCATCGGATTCGTCGGCCTGGTAGTGCCCCACGCGCTGCGCCTGCTGGTCGGTGCCGACTACCGCCGCCTGCTGCCGCTGTGTGCCCTCGGCGGCGCCCTGCTGGTCATACTGGCCGACACTCTGGGCCGGGTGCTGGTCCGTCCGGCAGAACTCGACGTCGGTATCGTCACCGCCCTGCTCGGCGGTCCGGTCTTCATCTGGATCGTCCGCCGCCATACGCTGAGGTCACTGTGACGACGACACCGACCACCTCCCAGCGAGCGACGGCCACTCAAGCCATGTCCCCCCGAGCGACGTCCTCTCAAGCAAGGTCCACCCAAGCAAGGTCCACGCCGTCGACCGTCAGGCAACTGCGACGGCAACGCCAACGCCAGCGCCGGCGGATCATTGCGCTGCTGCTGTGTGCGCTGCTTGCCGGGGTCTGCCTCACCCTGATGCTGGGCCAGTCGTGGATCGACCCTGCCACGGTGATCGCGGTGCTGTCCGGCGAGCAGGTACCCGGCGCCTCCTTCACCCTGATGGAGTTGAGGCTACCCCGGGCGCTGATTGCTGTGCTGGCCGGGGCCTGCTTCGGCCTCGGCGGCGCCGCCTTCCAGACCATGCTGCGCAATCCGCTGGCCAGCCCCGACGTGATCGGTATCAGCGCCGGCGCCAGCGCAGCGGCGGTCTTCGCCATCGTCATGCTGTCGCTGCGTGGCGCTCCGGTGGCACTGGTGGCCATCGTCGGCGGTCTTGGCGTCGCCGTGCTGATCTATGCCCTGTCGTGGCGCCGCGGCGTCGCCGATACCCGCCTGATTCTGACCGGCATCGGCCTCGCCGCCATGCTCCAGAGCGCCATCGCCTACCTGCTGACCCAGGCCCCGGCCTGGCCACTGCAGGAGGCCATGCGCTGGATGACCGGCAGCCTCAACAGCGTGCACCTGGATCAGAGCCTGCCCCTGGTGCTGGCGCTGATCGTGCTTGGCCTGCCGCTACTTCACTTCGCCAGGGACCTGGAGGCGATGCGCCTGGGCGATGACATGGCCCGGGGGCTCGGTGTCAGGCTGTCGCTCACCCGCCTGGGCATCGTGGTCGCGGCGGTGGGGCTGGTCGCCTTTGCCACCGCGGTGACCGGGCCGATCGCCTTCGTCGCCTTCCTCAGCGGCCCGGTCGCCGCCTGGTTGATCCGTCACAACGGCTCGGTGCTGATCCCCGCTGCCCTGGTCGGCGCCCTGTTCGTGCTGCTGGGTGACTTTATCGGCCAGCATCTGCTGCCGGCCCGCTATCCCGTGGGGGTGGTCACCGGCGTGATCGGCGCCCCCTACCTGATTACCCTCGTCATGCGCGACAACGCCCGAGGATCCACCTGATGACGCCTACCCGACTCAGTGCCCGAGGCCTGACCGCCGGCTACCGTGACCGAGCGGTCCTCGACAACATCGATCTGGAGGTCAAGCCAGCGGGTATCACCGCCATCGTCGGCGCCAACGCCTGCGGCAAGTCGACCCTGCTGCGTTCGCTGTCACGCCTGCTGGTGCCGCAGCGCGGCCAGGTATTGCTCGACGGCCACGACCTGCACCGGCTGCCCGCCAGGCGCCTGGCCCAGCGCCTGGGCCTGCTGCCTCAGGCGCCACTCGCCCCTGAAGGCATCACCGTGCTGGAGCTGGTCAGCCGTGGCCGCCACCCCCACCAGGGCATGTTTCAGCGCTGGAGCCGCGAAGACGATGACGCCGTCAGCGAGGCGCTGGAAGCCACCGACACCACCGGCCTCGCCGAGCGTGTGCTGGAGGAACTGTCGGGCGGCCAGCGCCAGCGGGTGTGGATCGCCATGGCCCTGGCCCAGCGCACCGAGGTGCTGCTGCTCGACGAACCCACCACCTATCTCGATATCCATCACCAGGTCGAGGTGCTCGATCTGCTCGAGGACCTCAACCGCCAGCGCGGCACCACCATCGTCATGGTGCTGCATGAGCTCAACCTTGCCGCGCGCTATGCCGATGAGTTGATCGCCATGGCCGCCGGCAAGGTCTACTCAAGCGGCCCGGCCAGTGAGGTGATGACCACCACCATGGTCAGGGAGGTATTCGGACTGGACAGCCACGTCTTCGCCGATCCCGTCAGCGGTCGCCCGATGATGGTCCCGCTGGGTCGACAGGACCGCAGGCCACACTCGCAGGCAAGGGCAGTGCACAAGGATCGTCGATCGACGGTCCCCGACACCGAAGCGTCATCATCGTGACATGACCTCGGCAGCACGCTGGGACTCGCGGTGGCGACGGTCGGCCGCCCTGATCACGATGCTGGCCATGATGTTGGCCAGGATACGGGCCAGGATGCCGACGCGATGCTGGCGCGATGGTTGAGCAGCGCCATCGCGGCACGTTAGGGTCCCGGATTGTCAAACGCCCGGAGGCAAGCACCCAGAGGCAAGTGCCCAGAGACCTTGCCAGGCGCTACGCCCAGGCGTGCCGCGACCGTTCCTTTTCCCAGACAGGAGCACGATGATGAAGACCATTCTGATCACCGGCGCCGGCAGCGGACTCGGCGAAGGTACGGCACTGGCCCTGGCCAGGGCGGGACACAAGGTCATCGCTACCACGGAGATCTGGCCCCAGGTCACCTCGCTCAAGGAAAAGGCCCGGCAGCAGGAACTGACGCTCACCGTCGAAAAGCTCGATATCACCGACAAGCGCGACCGCGACGCGGTGTTTTCCAGCTACGGACACCAGGTCGATATCGTGGTGGCCAACGCCGCCATCGGCGAGACCGGCGCGCTGGCCGAGATCCCGGTCGACCGGGTACGCCGAGTGTTCGAGACCAACGTCTTCTCGACCCTGGAATTCGTGCAGCCCTACGCCCGCGAGTTCGTCGAGCGAGGCAAGGGCAAGATCGTACTGACCTCCTCCATCGCTGGTTTCACCACCTTCCCCTACCTCGGTCCCTACGTCGCCTCGAAGCACGCCCTCGAAGGCATGGCGCAACTGCTCTACGAAGAGCTCGCCCCGCTGGGCGTCAAGGTGGCCACCATCAACCCCGGCCCCTTCCGCACCGGCTTCAACGACCGCATGTACAACACCCTGGACCAGTGGTACGACCCCGACGCCTGCTTCACCCCTGAAAAACCGATTCGCTCGGTGCAGCAGCAGTTTGCCGGCGACGACCTGCAGCAGGACCCGGCGGCGATGATCGACGAGATGGCACGACTGATCCCGCTGGACGAGCACCGCTTCCGCAATGTCTACCCGGACAGCTTCGAGGCCAGTGCCAAGGAATATCAGGATGGGCTGTGGGATCGACTCATCTGAGGCTTGTCTGTTGATCGTGTCCCGGGGCCTGTAAGGTTGGTTGCCCTGCTAACGACCAATCCGGGACACCTTTCTTCAGGAGTAGAGGCCGACATGCCCACATCCCCAGATAGCCGCGACAGCGACACCACCATCACCGTCGACATCGTCTCCGACGTCGTCTGTCCCTGGTGCATCATCGGCTACCGCCAGCTCGCCGAGGCGGCGCGCCAGAGCGGCATCGACATCGAGGTGCACTGGCACCCCTTCGAGCTCAATCCGCAGATGGGCGAGGAAGGCGAAAACCTGCGCGAGCATATCGCCGCCAAGTACGGCACCAGCGATGAGGACTCGCGCAGCGCACGGGAACGGCTCACCCAGATGGGCGCCGACCTCGGCTTCACCTTCAACTACACCGATGACATGCGCATGGTGAATACCTTCCGCGCCCACCAGTTGATCGACTGGGCGGAGCAGCGCTCTCCTGACGAAGGCCACCGCATGAAGCAGGCCCTGTTCAGCGCCTTCTTCACCGAACGTCGTGACCTCCACCGGATCGACGTGCTGGCCGATGTAGCGGCGAGTCTCGGCCATGACCGCGCCGAAGTAGTGACGATACTCGAGTCGGGCGAGCGCGGCGAATCGGTGCGACAGCGCCAGGCCTTCTGGCAACAGCAGGGCATCAGCGGGGTACCCGC
Organism: Halomonas sp. MMSF_3323; assembly: GCF_030733595.1. Taxonomy (NCBI): domain Bacteria; kingdom Pseudomonadati; phylum Pseudomonadota; class Gammaproteobacteria; order Oceanospirillales; family Halomonadaceae; genus Halomonas; species Halomonas sp. MMSF_3323. Next base: position 8,483 of record NZ_JASHIT010000047.1, read on the forward strand.
CATGGTGTTCAACCGCCGCTACCTGGTCACCGGCGCCCAGGGCGTCGAGAACTACCAGGAAGTCCTTGCGCAGGTGGCCGCCGAGCGAGCCGAAGTGACGTCATGACGACAACGCCGGGTGCCACAACACCCGGCGTTATTGGTCAGGCCCGCGGGCCTGACCCTACGTTCTGACGAACGGAAAGGTCAGTTCAGCTCAACCCGGGATCATACACCTAGATGGCTCTAAGACTCTTCGAGCGGAAGATCGACCGAGGCATGTAGAAGGACACCACCCAGTTGGGCTGATCGACGATCTCGCTGACCCGTAGCCGCCCTGCCACGCTGCAAAGCGCGTAGGCCAGCTGCTCATCCATGCCGGCCTGACGGTGCAACCGATCGATCATGAAGCGCACCGCGTCACGGGCGCCCTGCATCAAGTCCGGCCCCACCCCGGTGGTGACCAGAAAGCCCGCATCTTCCTCGCTCGACGCTCCCGGCGGCACGTCGAACATCGGCGCAGGAATATTGCCCGCCTTGTGCAGACGCAATGTGGCCGTGGCGGCCATGCGGGTCTCTACCGCGGTTCCGCAGACCTCTCCGTCGCCCTGGCAGGCGTGGGTATCGCCGATACTCAGAAGTCCTCCCTTGACCTGCACCGGCAGGTACAGCCGAGCTCCCTTTACCAGGTCACGGATGTCGAGATTGCCACCGCAGATGCGCGGCGGCACGATGGAGTGCTGCCCCGGCTCGGCAGGCGCGAGCCCGATGGTACCGGCGAAGGGCCGAAACGGAATCACGATGTCCTCGTCGAAGTACACCGACTCGCTGTCGTACTCCGACACCTTGAGCCAGGGCGAGGTGAAATCGTCGGCCAGCAGCCCGAAACCCGGGATCAACCCCGTCCAGCCCCACTGCCCCGGTTCGAAGTCGACCAGCTCCACCTCGATCACATCGCCGGGTTCGGCATCCTCCATATAGAGGGGGCCACACACCGGATTGAGCTCCCCTGCCGGCAGCCGGGTCAGCGCGTCGGCCTGGCTGTGTCGGGTAATCAAGCCACCGCTGGCATCGAGAATATCGAAGCGCCGAGTATCACCGGAACTGATCGTTTCCTGCGGCTCGAGGGCGTGGTCAAAACAGTGATGAACGTCGTGTATCGTCTTGATCTTCATTCTTGTGTCTCCACCTCGAGGCGCCGGTCGTCTCCGCCGACCGACGCCTCGAGTGTTTTCAATTGGCCCTGGGCGCTGTTCTCAACATCGACGAGCGCAGGCACTTTTCAGGCAAGCCTTAGATTTCTATCTGCACGGCACGTCCACCGCGCTTGGCAAAGGCGTAGACGCCGACACCGACAACCGCCCATGCCAGCCCGATCAGCACGGTATAGGACTCGAACCCGCTCCAGATGTAGCCGACCACGGCCAGGCCGAGCAGCGGACACAGGATATGCAGGAAAGGATTGGCTGCCTTCTTCTTGAACACGAAGTAGTAGAGCGTGGTGATGTTCAGAATGATGAAGGCGGTCAGGGCGCCGATTGTCACGATGGAGGTCAACAACGCCAGCTGCTGCATGAAAGCGATCCCCGCGACGATGGACACGGCACCGACCAGCAGCGCACTGACGTAGGGCGTCTTGAAGCGCGGGTGAACGCGAGCCAGCGGCGCCGGCAGCAGCCGATCACGGCCCATGCTGTAGAGGATTCGCGCGGTCGCGATCTGGGCCACCAGGGAGTCAGCGACGCCCCAGGCGATAGCGGTGGTCGCGGCGGTCAGCACCGCCAGCCAGCCGCCCCCGGCGATACGTGCGGTTTCATAGAAGGCGGTGTCGAGATTGTTGAACGAGGCGGGATCGGGCTGGATCAGCGCCGCCACCCAGGTCTGGGCGATGAACAGGCCACCGATGATCAACAGCACCAGGAAGATCGCCTTGCTGACCGCCTTGCCACCGCCCTTGGCCTCTTCCGCCAGGGTGGAGATGCCATCGAAACCCAGAAAACTGAGCACCGCGATCGGCACCGCAGAGATGATCAGCCCCAGCGAGAAGTCATCGGCATCGTAGACCGGGGCCATCGAGAAGACGGCACCGTTGACGTTGTTGCTGATGGCCACCACCCCCACCACCAGAAACACCGCCAGCACCAGCAGTTCGGCCACCAGCATCCAGCGGTTGAAGGCGGCGGTAAAGCTGATGCCGCGAATATTGATGTAGGTGTTGAATACGACGAAGGCCACCACCAGCAGGATCGGTGACAGCGACGGGAAGATGTCGTGAATCGCCAGCGCCCCCACCACGTACAACAGCGCCGGAATCAGGATGTAGTCCAGCAGCATGATCCAGCCCGCGACGAAGCCGGCAAAGCTGCCCGCCCCGCGGGACACGTAGGAGTACACCGAGCCTGCTACCGGGAATTCCTTGGCCATCTGGGAGTAGCAGATGGCGGTAAACAGCATCCCCACCAGTCCGATGACATAGGCGGTGACGATCATGCCACCGCTGGCGCTCATGACGTGGCCGAAGATACCGAAGGGAGCGATCGGCACGATGAAGATCAGGCCGTAGATCACCAGATCTCTCAGCTTGAGCGTTCGTGAGAGTTCCTGGGTGTAGCCCAGACTCTCCAGGGTATTGTCACTCATCGGTGATTTCCTCTTGTTCTAGTTGGCAAGGCGGGGATCTCCCGCCATCGAGCGGTCGAAGACGTCCACCGGGTCGAGGCTGCCTGCGTGGCGACACTGGGCGGCCTCTTGCTGTGCATTCCCTTGGCCGGTCAAGAATCTGACGGCGCCGTGTATACTCGAACCCGCCAGCAGACCCGGACGCGGTTCGCGACCTGCGACAGTGCGCCGGACACAGCGACGTTGGCCGCTTCATTTTTAGAAAATCACACTTAAAGGTATTGTGACAATACCTTTTGGAGAGAACCCTATGATTGAACCGTCTCGAACCGACCTGCCAGGCGCCGGCGGCGCCCGCTCGGCCACCCAGGAGCTGGCGGACCGGATCGTGACGGCGATCGCCATTGGCGCTTACTCCCCCGGGGATCGCCTGCCGCCGGAGCGCGACCTGGCGGAGCGCCAGGGGGTCAGTCGCGTCACCGTCCGCGGCGCCTTGAAGATCGTGGGCGAGCTTGGCCTGATCGAATCCCGCCGTGGTCGTGATGGCGGTACCTTTGTCACCTTCAAACGGGTCGACGAGGCCTCGCCCAACACCGCCCAGCGTATCCTCGGACAGGAGCTGCCCCAGCTCAGGGACTTCTTCGACTATCGCTGTCTGGTGGAGGGGCTGGTGGCCAGAACCGCCGCCGAGCGTCACGACGAGGCCCAGGCCAAAACGTTGCAGGCGCTGCTGGACCGCTTCTGCGACACCGACGACGCCTCCGTCGCCCGCCAACTCGATGAGCGCCTTCACGACTGCATCATGCAGATGGCCGACAATCACCATCTGGTCGCGCAGTCACGCCAACTGACGGCGCGAGCCACCCTGGGATTCGGCTCTGAACCCTACCCCGCCGAATCATTGCCAAGGGCAAGACGGGAACATCGTGAACTGGTCCAGGCCATCCTCGAACGACGCGCAGACGACGCCTTCAGCGTCGCCCAGCATCACTTCACACTGACGCTTGCGATCATGGAACATTCACTGGATGGGCGACCGCTCTAGCCCGACTCCCGGGAAAGCGGCTTTGGTGAGGGGTTTGATGAAGGGCTTTGGCGCAGAGCTCAGGCGTAAACGAAGGGGGAATACTGGCCAAGCGGTAGGGACGTCGCACTAGCCTCAATGGCACCTCCCTGGTGGGGCTCCACCTCCACCATTGTCATGGTGACGAGATGGAACCCTGGTCGTTTGAAAACGTTCTTCAAACAGAAAAGTCGGTCGACTTCATGACCACAGATGGCCGTACCACCCAGGGACGACGATAGCGAAGCGGGCCGGCGACGTCGCCTTTTCTCCCATCGCGTCTTCGGGTACGGCCGGTTGCGCACGGCCCTTCAAGGCAATGGGCTAGCCGGAGGCGTCGTCGATCCAGCTATCGACCAGATCACGATTGTCGTTGATCCAGTCCCGGGCACCCTCTTCGGGATCCCCTGTTTCCTCTATCCGAGCCATCAGCGTTCCAAGGCTATCATCATCCATATGCCAGGCATTGAGCACCGATGTCAGCCAGGGATCATCCTCGTCCAGACCGGGGCGTGCCATCCAGTAGATGTCCTCGTTGTCACCATAGATCCCCTTGGGATCCTCGAGGTACTTGAGGTCGTACTCGGCGAAGGCCCAGTGAGGACTCCACAGCGTCACCACCATCGGCTCTTCGCGGCTGTAGGCACCATCAAGCGCCGCCATCATCGCCGGTCCAGAGCTATTGATCTGGTCAAAGGGCAAATCATAGGCGCTGATCACGTCGTCGGTCAGGCCCGCAATGGCAGACCCCGAATCGATGCCAAGAATTGAGGGGCCGCCCTGATACTCGTAACGCTCAGCCTGTTCCTTCAGCTCGGCAATGCTGTCGATATCGGCGTAGCTTGGGACCACCAGCCCCAGGCCAGTCCCGCGATACCAGACATCGTGGACGTCGATGCGATCGCGGTATGGTTCCAGAAAGGGCGCATCGGTGGTCGGCAACCAGATCTCGAGTGAAAGGTCGAAGTCGCCACTGGCAAGACCACTGTAGAGCACACTCTTGCCGACATCCGACAGCTCGATGTCATAGTCATGCTCCTCCTCGAGGAGAATCTTCCACATGTTGGCAACGGCGATGTTTTCGGCCCAATTGTTGGTGCCGATGGTCAGTGACTTGTCGTCGGCAACGGACACATTGCCAGCAGACATGACACCCAGCGCCAGCAGAGTTACGGAAAATTTCTTCATGAAAACTCCTTCTTCTGATTGTCGGCAAGGCAAGTGGAAAAGCCTAGCATGAGACGATGCTGATCAAGCCGACGCATTTCTCATACCTTGCATGAGTTAACGGAATGCGCCACCCACGATCGGTGGCGCATCCTGGGGATCGTCAGCCCAGCAGACGGGCATCGAATGGATAGTCCGACAGCAGCTCCACCTGGCCGTCTTCGCGGACGTATAGCTGTTCTTCGAGCTTCACCCCTTCGCCCCCAGCTTCATGACCGATGAAGCTCTCGACACACAGGGTCATGCCGGGTTCGATAACGCCGTCGTAGCCCTTATCGTCGATGTCCTCGCGGTGCACGATGTAGGGATACTCGCCATTCATGCCGACCCCGTGAGCCAGGGCAAAGTAGCGGCGAGACTTGTAGGCGGGAGGAATCTCCCAGGCACGCTCGGCGTATTCCTTGAAGCTCACCCCAGGCTTGAGATTAGCCATGTTGGTCTGAATCTGGTCGTACGCCATGCGATACAGATCTTTCTGCGTCTGAGATGGGGCATCACGCCCGCACAGGAAGGTGCGCGAAAAGTCGGCGTAGTAGCCGTAGCGTCCGACCACATCGGTATCCAGCGCTACCAGCTCTCCTGACTGGATACGGCGGTCGGAACACTCCTGAAACCAGGGGTTGGTTCTCGGCCCGGAGTTCATCAGACGCGTCTCGATAAAATCCGCATCGGTCGCGACGATATGCTGGTGCAGCTTCGACCAGGCTTCGTTCTCGGTCACGCCGGGCCGAATGCTGGCCTCAAGTTGACGCACGCCCTCCTCCACAGCACGCAACGACGAGCGGATCATCTTGATCTCATTGGGCACCTTGTAGGCACGGGCCTGCTCGAGTGGCTCCTGGGCATCCAGCACCCGGTAACCACGCTCCTTCAGCGCAAACGCCGCCTGGGAGGTCGCGCTCTCCAGTGCCACCTTGCCGCCACCGCCGCACTGGCGCTGAATCAGGTCGTCGATTTCATCGGCCCAGGCCTCGGTGACCGCGTGGGTATTACGCTCGTTGAAGTAGTACGAGATCGCCTTCGCCGGACGGATCTCGTCGATCGTCGGCAGATGAGAGGCCAGATGCTCGCACCCGGAAAACTCGAACAACACTACCGGCCCCTCGGCGGGCACGAAGGCATAGCGCGCCGGGTTGCGCGAGCTGTAGACCTGCATGTTTCTGGAACCGGTGGCATAGCGCACATGGGCCGGGTCAAACAGTACCGCGGCTGAAATGTCGCGCGACTTGAGCTGAGCCCGTACGCGAGCAAGCCGGTCAAGCAGGATCTGCGGGATCTCCTGCTGCGTCGGTTCACAGTCTTCGGGGCGATGGGTCGGGGGCAGGATGCCCATTGCGTCCAGATCCATATTCATCAGCGTTGCTCCCTGGGATTGAATGGCGAAGGGGCTCAGTCGAGCAGGCCATCGGCGCGTTCGGCCCGATCCTGTTCGGCCTGGATATGCAGCTCGGACACCCGGCCATACAGCTGGCGGGTGCGCTCGAGACGACCGACCACGCCAGGCGTCTTGGAATACGCAAAGATCGCCGTCAGTCGCGGCGTGTCACCCTCCACACGAGTCACGCGATGCAGGCTGAAGCGCCCCTTGAACAGCTGAAGATCACCGGGTTGCAGGTCCAGGCGACGCACGCCTTCACGTGTTTCGCCGCGAATCACCGCGCCGACTCCCTCGTAGTTCTCCTCCTGGGGCGTACGGATGTCCGGGCAGTACTCGAAGCTGCCGCCTTCTTCTGGCGCCTGGGTCATCATGGTGACGATGAATTCATTGGTGTCGTAGTGCCATGGCTGCTGGGTGCCGTCGGGCAGCACGTTGAGCACCAGCCCGGCATAGGGATCGGCATACTCATACACCTTGTCCTCGCCAAGGCAGCGGGCGACCAGCGACTTCATGCCTGGCGAAACGTACATGCGCTGCATGATGCGATCCGCCGTGATCATGTCGCGGGTCACGAAACCGCTGGTGCGGGTCATGAACAGCCGGCGAGGATCCTGCTCAGGCAACTCGGGATCGTCAGCGGTAAAGTAGGCGTTCACCTCACGGCTGTTGTAGAAGCTCTTCTGCGCCAGTTCATGGCACTCCTCGCGCATCTGCGCCAGTCGGTCCTGGCGCAGGAAACCGCGAAGCACCGCACAGCCCTCGCGATCAAGGTCCTTGCGGGCCGTGGCGATGGCCGACAGCAGGACAGGATCATCAGGACGATCGAGAGGATAGCGTTCGCTATCGACCAGGTCTGTCAGGTCATGGCGTTCGGCATCGGCCAGTTGCTGTGCAGTAAGCATCAGGGTTCTCCTCGGTGAGCCGGGGAAGGGACGACCAGTCGACGCTGGTCTCGTCTTGGGTTCAGCGGCATAGTGGGGAAACTTCAATCATCGAGGAAACGATTCGTTCCGATGCATTCCATCGACAAAACCGATGGGCATAGCCTGCCGATCCTGGACACCGAACTGCTCAGCGCCTTCGTGGCGGTGATCGAGAATGGGGGATTCACGGCGGCCGCCCGGCAGTTGCACAAGACGCAATCGACCATCAGCCAGCGCATTCGCACCCTGGAAGAGCGCGTAGGCAGTCCGCTGGTATATCGCACCAGCCGTCAACTCAGCCTGACCGAGGATGGCGAGATCTTTCTGGTCTACGCGCGCCGCCTGCTGCAGTTGCAGCGCGAAGCCATCAGCGCTCTCGGTCATGGGGATCGCGACGGGGTGATTCGTTTCGGACTGCCTGAAAACTACGCCGAGATCTGGCTGCCGCGACTGCTGGATCGCTTCGCTCAGCGCCATCCTCGTATTCGCCCGCATATCCACTGCCGCATGTCGAGCGAGCTGATCGAGGCACTCGAGGCCGGCGAACTCGACCTGGCGCTCACGGTGCGTCACGCCAATCATGGCAATGGGGACATCCTGGCCGCCGAATCCCTGGTGTGGGCCGCCCATCGCGACTTCGATCACGACCCTCAGGCAGCGCTACCGCTGGCGCTGTTCCCCGACCACTGCCCCTACCGGCAACGCGCCCTCGACAGCCTGACGCGCCAAGGTCGCCAGTGGTCGCTGCACTACACCAGCCAGAGCCCCACCGGCCTGCGCATGGCGGTGAACCAGCGCGACGCAGTGACCGTCGCTGATCGCCGCACCCTACCCGATGATTGGCGCATACTCGGCGACACCGATGGCCTCCCGCCGCTGCCACCGGCCGAGCTCGAGCTCCATCGTTCGCCAAGCTTCCAGCACCCCGCAGGGGACGAACTGATCATGCTGATCCGTGAACTGCTGACCTCTGACACAACGATCGGCTGAAGCGAATTGGCGCGTTTCCAGTGAGCATCGACGCCACACTCACGCAGGTGGATCGCTGATCTCCTGGCGCAGCCAGCGACGAAACAGCGCCATGTTGGTGGAATCCTGCTGCTCTTGACGCGTCACCAGCCAGTAGGACTGATGGCCGGTGACCTCGACGTCCAGCAGTTGCACCAGATCCCCGCGCATCAATTCACGGCCGATCATGTGGCGATCGGCCACCGCCACCCCGATGCCATTGATGGCCGCCTGGATGGCGAGCTCGAGGACGTCGAAGGCCAGCCCCCCATCTGTCTCGACGCCTTCGATGCCTGCCGCTCGCAGCCAGTGCTGCCAGGTCTGGAAACGGTCATCGTCTCGAAGTACATGCAGCAGGGTATGACGAGTCAGATCCACCTCACGCCCTCGCCGCCCCTCCAGCAACTGCGGGGCACACACCGCCACATGGGATTCCTGCATCAGCAGCTCGGCGTCGAGCTCCGGCCATTCGCCGGCGCCGAAGCGAATCACGCCGTCCATCTCGGCATGATTCAACAGATCATCTTCGAATCGGGTGGTGATCGACAGGTCCAGCGAGGGGTGCAGCGCGTGCAGCCGACCGAGCCGCGGCACCAGCCAGCGACTGGCAAAGGTCGGCGGCACATTGATCCTCAAGTGGGATAACTGCTGCTGGTCCTCCAGCGCACCGACGGTCCAGGCGATCCGATCAAAGGACTGCCTGAGTACCGGCAGCAGCCGATTGCCTGCAGCGGTCAACCGCAATTGCCCGCCACTTCGGTCGAACAGCGCCACTCCGAGCTGCTCCTCGAGCAGCTTGACCTGGCGGCTCACGGCGCTCTGGGTCACACACAGGCGGGTCGCTGCCTGGGTAAAGCTCAGACACTGGGCGGCGGCCTCGAAGGCCTTGAGGGCGTTGAGTGGTGGTAGTGAACGCTGCATGGGCTCCCCTTAGAAAAACTCGTGACGAATCATCAATTCTGCACAAAACATCGAAGAATACCCCGATCTTCATGACTTTTACGAATGGTGCGACTGCAAAATGGTCGTTTGTTGCAGCGTCTGCTGCTGCCTAGGATGCCGACTACAGTTCATGACCTCGGGAGATTCACACGATGACAGAGCGCTCATTGACCGACTGGCAGCAACTGGCCAGTAGCCTGAGCCTGCCGCACCAGGCCTACCTGGGCGGTCAGTTCTGTGACGCGGCCGGTGGGGCGACCTTCACCGCCGAGAATCCCGCCACCGGCGAATCCCTCGTCGCCGTCGCCGCCTGCCAGGCAGAAGACGTCGATCGTGCCGTCACGATTGCCCGTGACACCTTCAATGCGGGGACCTGGCGCGACCTGCCACCCACCGAGCGCAAGGCTTATCTGCTGCGCTGGGCGCAATTGATCGAGCAACACACCGACGAAATTGCACTGCTCGAGACCCTCGAGACCGGCAAACCCATCTCTCAGACCACCAGCGTCGATATCCCTGGGCTGATCGGTGGTCTGCGCTACTACGCCGAGGCCCTCGACAAGCTCTACGGCGAGACCGCCCCGAATGGACCTTCCAGCGTGTGCATGATCGACCGGGAGCCGGTGGGCGTGGTCGCGGCGGTAGTGCCCTGGAACTACCCCTTGATCATCGCCGGCTGGAAGATCGGCCCGGCGCTGGGTGCAGGCAATTCCCTGATCCTGAAGCCCGCCGAGCAGTCCAGCCTGGCGACGTTGAAGGTTGCAGCGCTGGCCGCCGAGGCGGGTATTCCCGACGGTGCCTTCCAGGTCGTCACCGGACTCGGCCACGAGGCCGGTGAAGCCCTGGGGCGCCACATGGACGTCGATGCGGTTGGCTTCACCGGATCCACCGAGATCGGCAAGCGGTTTCTGGCCTACTCGGCGGAATCCAACATGAAGCGAGTCGGCCTGGAGTGCGGCGGCAAGAGCCCACATATCGTCACTCGTGACGTCGAGGATCTGGACAAGATCGCGATGTATGTCGCCTACGGCGTCTGGTACAACCAGGGCCAGACCTGCCACGCCGGCACGCGACTGATCGTCGACCGCGAGGTCAAGGAAGCCCTGCTGGAACGACTGGAAAGCTGGGCCGACAAGCTGGCACCCGGCGATCCCCTCGACCCCGCCAATCAGATCGGCGCCATGATCGAGCAGCCCCAGCTGGAAAAGGTCCAGCACTACCTGGCCGAGGGCCAGCGGGAAGGCGCGCGGCTACGCTTCGGTGGTGAACGGGTTCACCGTGACAGCGGCGGCTACTACCTGACACCGGCGGTGCTGGATGACGTCAGCAACGATATGCGTGTGGCCCGCGAGGAGATCTTTGGTCCCGTACTGGTGGTGCTCACCGTGGATTCACTCGATGAAGCCATCACCATTGCCAATGACACCGACTATGGTCTGGGCGCCGCTATCTGGACCGACAAATTGAGCGACGGCCATCGCGCCGCCAAGGCCTTGCGCGCCGGTACCGTGTGGGTCAACTGCTATGACCACACCTCCATCAACGCGCCCTTCGGCGGCTTCAAGCAGTCGGGACAGGGCCGCGACAAGTCGCTTCACGCCTTCGACAAGTACACCGAACTCAAGACCACCTGGATCGAGATCTGAGGAGCCCAGCATGCGACAGGACTACGCAAACGGCCGCCAGGCTCCCGTCTTCGCAGGCCCCGGCTGCCTATCTCGCCTCCCGGAACTGCGTCGACAGCACGCAGCCAAGCGCTACCTGCTGATTACCGACGCCGGACTCGAGGCCAGCGGTGTGCTCGCCCCCTTTGTGGCCGAACTGGAGCAGGATGCAGCGCTTAGCCGCTTCGTCGCTCCTCCTGGCGAGCCTACCGTGGCGACCGTCGACCAGGCGGCTCGGGTGGTCCGCGAGCTCGACGCTCCGCTGGTGATCGGCATCGGCGGCGGCACCGCACTGGACATCGCCAAGCTGGTGGCGGCTCTGGCGGGAAGCCCCGGACAAATGGATCAGTATCTGCTGGGCCGCAGCCCGTGGTGTGGCAGGGCACCGGCGGTGATGGTCCCCACCACCTCCGGAACCGGGAGTGAAGTCACCCGCACCTCGATACTGGCCGACGACACCGGACGCAAGATGTGGGCCTGGGGTGACGAGCTGCTGCCCGATGCCGTGCTGCTCGACCCGCGACTCACTTGCTCGCTGCCTGCCCCGCTGACCGCGGCGACGGGCCTGGACGCCTTCGTCCACGCCCTGGAGGCGACCACCGGCCGCAATCGCAACCGGCTGATCGAAAGCCAGGCACTGGCCGCCATTCGCCTGATTGGTGCCTCGTTGCCCGAGGCGGTGCATGACCCGCACAACCTCCAGGCTCGCCAACAGCTTCAGGAAGCCGCCTGCCTCGCCGGCATGGCCATCGACAACGGCGGCACCGGCATCGCCCACAACATCGGTCATGCCCTGGGCAGCCTCTACCATCTGCCCCACGGAGTGGCGGTGGCGATCGCCGTCGAGGCGACGCTTGGCTGGTCGGTCACCGGGCATGAAGCCATCTTCGCCCCCAGCGCCCATGCGCTGCTGCCTGGCAGCGGTGCCGAGGAGTTGCCGGCGCTGATCCGCGAACTCGCCGACGCCAGTGCCTTCGACCTGGCACTCGCGCCGTTTACCGGCGTCGAGATGGACGCCTCGCGATTGGCCGAGGAGATGCGCGACGAGGCCAACGCACCGATGGCCAACAACGCGGCACGCCGACCCGAAGGTGATGACTGGCAGACCCTGGCGGAACTCACCGTTACCAGCTTCCAGCGTCGCCGGCAGCGTCTGCAGCAGGGTTCGTCCGCCGAAGCGCAGGAGGCACTCGCATGACGACGCCGCGACTCAACGATATGCAGACCCCGCTCTTCACCGCCCCCGGCCAGGCGTGTCGAATTGCACGCATCGAGATCAGCCATCACCAGTTCGAGCTTGATCCCCCCTTTCCCGCAGCCTGGGACAGCCAACCGCGCCGTCGTTTCCCGGCGACCCTGGTGCGGGTGATCGACAGCGAAGGACGCGAAGGGATCGGCTCCGGGGATGTGATGTACGGCTTTGATGACTTTCGTCATCTGTTCATCGGCGAGGATCCACTCGATCTGGAGCGCCACGCTGGCGTGATCGATAACATCGGCTTCCACGCTGGCCGCTGCTGGCCCCTGGAGGTCGCCCTGTGGGACCTCGCCGGCAAGATCCTCGAGACCCCGGTCTGGCGCCTTATGGGCGGTGTCTCGAACCGTTTGCGTGCCTACGCCTCGAGCGGCACCCATCGTCCCCTCGACGAGGTGGTCGCTCTGGCAGAACAAGTGAAGGCGTCAGGCATTGCTGCCTTGAAGCTACGCTTCGGGCGTCCCCGTCTGGAAGAGGATCTGGCCGTGCTCGGCGCCGTTCGCAGTGCCGTCGGCGATGCACTGGAGCTGATGGTCGACTGCAACCAGGGATGGCGCATGCCCTGGGACGTCAAGGCACCCTGGCAGTTTTCCCAGGCGCTGGAAGTGGCCCGGGAGCTCGAGAACCAGGGCGTCTACTGGATGGAGGAACCTCTGTACCGCGGCGACTACGAGGGTATGGCCAGACTGAACGAGGCGACCTCGCTGCACATCGCCGGTGGCGAAATGACACGAGAACCCTACGAGTTCACTGAAATGCTGCGTCAGGGATGCCTCGATGTCTATCAGCCCGACGCCGTCTGCTCGGTGGGCATGCTGGGGTTGGCGCGCCTGGCCCGTCAGATCGTCGACGCCGGCAAGCTGTTCACGCCACATACCTGGGGCAACGGCATCGGCGTCATTGCCAACCTGCACCTGACCGCCGGTGCTGTCGGCCCGGCCGGCGCGCCCTATCTGGAGTATCCCTTCGACCCACCGGAATGGACACCGGAAAAGCGCGACTTCCCGCTGACAAGCCCACTACTGGCAGACAAGGAAGGATGGCTGACGCTGTCGGAGGCTCCCGGCCTCGGCCTTGACCTGGACGAAGAACGCCTGGCCGCCAACCGTGCCGACCAGGCCACCTACCAGTAGTTCGACCCACAGTCGTTCAACAAGGCTGGCACAGATCCAACTCGGCCGAGTTTGCACCACGCCGTCCTGCGTCGACGCCTGGCTTCCCCGCTCCACTGACTCTGGCAGGACGCCCCGTGGCGTCCTGCCAGGGCTTCGCCCTCGCCTCCACAATAAAAGGAGTCGCTATGTTCCATCGGATGCGACCTCTGGTCTTCTGGCCCCCCTTCATCCTGCTGATTCTGTCGCTCGCCGCCAGCATGCTCGATCTAGAGCGTTTTCTGGACGTCACCGGCGGCCTCAACAGCGCCATTCTCGACAACGTCGGCTGGCTGTTCTCCCTTACCTCACTGGTGATGGTGATGACTTGCCTGATCGTCTTCCTGTCCCCTCTGGGACGAACCCGGATCGGCGGCGAAAACGCCCTTCCCATCCTCTCGCCGTGGCGCTGGTTCTCGATCACCCTGTGCACCACGGTGGCGGTAGGCATCATGTTCTGGTCGACGGCCGAGCCGCTCTATCATCTGCATAACCCTCCGGCGTCGCTGGATATCACCGCCAATAGCCTGGATGCGACCCGCTTCTCGCTGTCGACCATGTTCCTGCACTGGTCGTTCACGCCCTATGCCATCTATACCGTTCCGGCAGTGATGTTCGCCATCGCCCACTACAACATGGGCAAGCCCTTCTCGCTGGGTTCCCTGTTCACCCCTATCCTGGGCGATCGCCTTATTGGTCGCCCCGGGCGCCTGCTGGATGCGCTGGCGCTGTTTGCACTGGTCTGTGGCATGGCGTCGTCACTCGGCACCGGCGCCATGACCCTGGCCGGTGGTGTCGACCGTTTCCTCGGCACGGGAACCGGGCCGCTGGCACTGGGCATCGTGACCCTGGCGATCGTGGCGGTGTTCACAGCCTCCGCCGCCAGCGGTCTGCAACGCGGTATCGCAATGCTGTCAGCCCTCAACGCTCGAGCCTTCTTCGCCTTCATGGCCTTCATCTTTCTGTTCGGGCCGACGCGTGACATCCTCGGTTACGGGGTGGAGTCCAGCGGTGCCTATCTCGGCCAGTTCATCGAAAAGAGTCTGTTTACCGGCGCCCTGGCCGATGACCCCTGGCCAAAGGACTGGAGCATCTTCTACTGGGCCAACTGGATGGCGTGGGCGCCCATCACGGCGCTGTTCCTCGGTCGCATTTCGCGAGGCTACACGGTGCGCCAATTCATGCTGATCAACCTGGTCGCCCCCGCACTGTTCGCCATTGCCTATGTTTCTGTCACCAGCGGCAGCATCCTGCACATGGATCTGAGCTCGGGCGGCAGCATGCATGCCCTGCTTCAGGAAAGCGGTCCCGGGGCCATGGTCTACGCGCTCCTCGACGAGCTGCCGCTGGGTGGGCTCAGCGCCATCGCCTTTCTGACAATTGCCTTTCTCTCCTACGTCACCGCCGCAGATTCCAACACCGAGGCCATCAGCCAGCTATGCAGCAACGACAGCCAGGCCGCCCTCGCCGGCGATGGCAACGATGACAATGCCAGCTACCGTCTTCCGCTGAAGATCCTGTGGGGCTGCACCATCGGTGCGGTCGCCTGGATCATGACCAGCTTCGTCGGCGTTGATGGCATCAAGATGCTGTCCAACCTGGGCGGCTTCCCGGCACTGCTGATCGTCATCCTGGCCACGGCGTCATTGCTGCGCCTGGTCAGTATGGGTACCGCTGGCGCAGGCATGGAACGCACCCCCTCGCGCACCTACTCACAGGAGGCCCACGAACGCTGGCAAAGACACCAGCAGCTCAACGAGGCCGTACCGCCCGATAACCAGTGAATCCTCTGTCCCGATTCTCAGGCAGGCCAAGGCAAGGCCTGCCCCATAAACTGAGAGCCTCGGCTCCCGCATCCTGTTCGCCAGGCAACCTCGATGCCGGGCGGCTCGCCCCTTCGCCGCCATCACGTCTTGGCTTTCTACGCCTAAAAAAATGGCCCGCTATTCGCGGGCCATGGTCGTCTCGGCGCGTCCGTCTTCAGGTTTCACAGAACTGCGCCACACCATCCCTGAATGACCAGTCGATGTCCTGGTTCTCGGTGATGGTGATCATGACGTTATGCGGGGGGATGCCGGGGTTTTCGGCAAGTGACTCGACGACCCTGGCGTAGAACGCCTTCTTGTCGGCGTCCGGACGGCCACTTCGCATCACCAGGTGCATCATGACGCGATCAGAATCACGCCGTTGCAACTGCAGGTTCTCCGGCTCGCACTCATTGATCACCTGGTAGCGATCGTCGTCGGGGAAGCCCATGGTATCGATGACGGCGGCGTTAACCTGATCCGCCACGGCCCTGACGTAGTCTCTCGACTTCCCTTTCACTAGATTGATCGTCACAAACGGCATCCACCCCTCCTGCCCCGGTCAATGATTGACGCTCTGTATTCGACGCTGTTGGTTGTCTTTCGTCGCGAGCTCGGCCGACGTCTAGCGATGGCGGAAGACCGGCGCACGCTTCTTGACGAAGGCATTCATGCCTTCCTTCTGCCCCTCGGTGGCAAAGGCCGCCTGGAACAGTAGACGCTCCTGGCGCAGGCCTTCCGCCAGCGGGGTCTCGAAGGCCGCGTTGACCGCTCGCTTGGCCATCTTGACGGCTGGCGCGTTGTAGCCTGCGATGGTGTGCGCCGCCTCGAGGGCAGTCTGCATCAGCTCATCCTTCGGCACGACTCGCGCCACCAGCCCGATCTCCTTGGCCTCCTGGGCGCCGATGTTGCGACCGGTCAGCACCAGGTCCATCGCCATCGCCTTGCCGACCGAACGTGCCAGTCGCTGGGAGCCACCGATGCCGGGCAGGATCCCCAGCTTGATCTCGGGTTGCCCGAACTGGGCGTCGTCGGAGGCGATGATCATGTCGCACAGCAGGGCCAGCTCGCAGCCGCCGCCCAGCGCAAAGCCGGCCACCGCAGCGATGATGGGCTTGGAAATCTGGCGCACCTCGTCCCAGGGGGCCAGGAAGTCATCCATGTAGAAATCGGTGAACGACTTCTCGGCCATCTCCTCGATATCGGCGCCGGCCGCGAAGGCTCTCGGGTTGCCGGTAATCACGATGGCACCGATGCCGGGGTCGGCGTCCAGCTCGCGCAGTACCGCTAGCGTTTCTTCCGCCAGTTGGCGATTGAGTGCGTTCAAGCTTTTCGGGCGATTCAGGATGATCAGCCCGACCCGTTCACGGCGTTCCACCACGATCATCTCTGGCTCACCGTTACCTGCCTCAAACGAAGCCTCGGAGGCAACATTCCGTGTTTGTTCTTCGACCTTCTTGTTCATCTCTTGTCTCCTGACGTTACCCGTAAACCAGCTACGTATCGGTTCGATACGCTCCCACCTGCGGCCGCAACCTCGCCTGGTCGTGATGCGACCTGACTGCGCCGCGCCACACCGGATATTCACGACCCGATATCGCCAAGCGGCGTACATCTGATGAAAAAACGCGTCTGACGACTATGGTTTTCCGACCCGCTTGCCCAGATCTCGAGCGGGTTCTTGACCCTGTTTGTCGGAGGCCGACTGGCCACCCTTTATCCGGGTGGCGGCGCTGCCACTCGCCTTGCGCGAGTCTTGCCTGGCCATCGCTGCTTGATCGCTCTGGGCTCCTTGACGTTGCCCCGAAGATGTCGCGCCGGCCTTGGCCGACCGCGCCTTGCCGGCTTGCCCTGGCGTGGAAGGCAGGCAATAGGAACCGTGACGCGCCATCAACTCATCGAGAATGGCCTGTCGATGTTGACCCAGGCCTGGCGCCACCAGCGGTGTGTCGCTGCCAAGGTCCACCCTGCCGGTCATCTTTATCGGGTTGCCCGCCGTCCTGAAGGGCTTCCCGGCGCTTCCCTGGACCTGGACGATCATGTTTCTCGCCTTCAACTGGGGATGATCGAGCAGTTTGTCGATGGTGTTGATCGGCGAGCAGGGAACGCCTTCCTCGTTGAGCAGGTCGACCCAGTGCTGCACGGGCCTGGTCGTCAGGATGCGTTCCATCTCCTCCACCAGTGCCGGGCGATTCTGGCAGCGAAGATCATTGGTGATGAACCGAGGATCGAAGGCCAGTCGCGAGGCGCCGATGGCATCGGCCATCAGCAGAAACAGGGTGTCGTTGCCGGCGGCGATGACCAGCTTGCCATCCTCGGCCTTGAAGCTTTCGAAAGGCGCCAGCGACGGGTGGCAATCACCGGTTCTATTCGGCACGACGCCTTCGATGTCGTAGCGTGCCAGCGCCGTTTCCATCATCGCCGCCTGGCAGTCCAGCATGCCGATATCGACACGGGTCCCCTGGGCGTCCTTGGTTCGGCTATACAGCGAAGAAATGATGCCCACCGCCGCAAACAGGGCCGCGCTCAGGTCGCCAAAGCTGGTACCGACTCGGGCCGGTTCACCGTCCGGCCAACCGGTCAGACTCATCACGCCGCCCATGGCCTGCACCACCATGTCGTAGCCTGGCAACTCACTGAACGGGCCGGTGTGACCGAAGCCTGAAATCGAGGAATAGATCAGGTGAGGATGGGTCTGGGCGAGGCGCTCCGGACCATAGCCAAGACGCTCCATGACCCCGGGTCTGAAGTTCTCCACCAGCACATCGGCCTCGTCCAGCAGGCGCTCAAGCAACTCGCGATCACGCGGCGACTTGATGTCCAGTACGATGCTTTCCTTGTTTCTATTGAAGCAACTGAAGTAGGCGCTTTCGTTTTCGACAAAGGGGCCGAACTCTCGTGTGTCGTCACCGGTGCCGATCTTCTCGACCTTGATGACGCGGGCGCCAAGGTCCGCCAGGACCATGGTGCAGTAGGGCCCTGCAAGCACCCGCGAGAAGTCCAGTACCGTCACGCCGTCCAGAGGCCCTTTCTTTGGTTCGTCCAGTGGTGTGTTGGCCATCAACTTGTCTCCTGTGTTGTTGTATCGAGCGCCAGCGTCAGCTGGCGACTGGCCACACCGGAGGCACGGTGGCAGGCGTGCTGATGGCCCGGAGAGGCACGTTCACCGATCTGGCCAGCGACGAGATGGGAAGCGATAGCGGTCATGGGGATCGGCCCTTTATAAAATTTGTTTAATCTGCACCGAGGGGAATCGACCCTTGGCGGGGCTCCTTCTTGGTTATGCCTCAGAATATGGGGACCACAGACCACTACAATTCAGTTATTCGCAACCCAGATATAAGTTTTGAAAATATCAAAACCCACTAAGTGAGAACCCGATACGGTACTCACCGCCCGAGGCGCGCCAGCATCACGATGGTGTGCCCAGCCGATCGACATCACGACGACATCTCCCGCTGGTGAACATGTCCTGGCGTTGCATCTAAAGTTGAAGCTACAAACAACGACGCCCGGGGGACCGGGCGGTGTTGGGCGTGCACGGGTTAGGGATGGTGTTCGAGTGCCGTTGCCTGGCCATCGGCGTGCAGGGGGCGGACAACTACCGCAAGGGGCTTGAGCTGGGGTCGGTCGAGCAGGCCGATGAGGCGTCATGGCCTGAAATCGAGCGCGGACGGTCTGAAGAATCGCTTTCAGGCCCCAGCCGCGCCCTGTTGCAGATCTTAAATCGCCTGCCATGCCTCCGGCAGTTCCACATGCCCACTCAGTGCCGATCCGACAAAGGAGGCGGCAGCCTCGAGTCCGGCCAGCGCCATGGCGCCACCTTGCCAGCCGAAGATGCCGTTGCCCGAGTCACGAGAAGATTCAGCGCTGAAGGAAGCCTCGTCATCGAACAGGTCACCAAGGTGAAGGGCGTCATCACGGGCCCCGGCCGAGGAGACGCTATCGCCGGCATCGGCAAGCGCGACCTCTTCCCTCGACCACTCGCCGCCTTGGCCGTCCTGAGGTGCATCGACGAAGGCAATATCGCGATCGAACCAATCGAATCGAAACTCGTCTTCCAGACGATCGTCTTCGATAACGTAGCGCAGGCCGGGACCGGCACCGCGAAAGCCGCCGCCGTACTCGAACTCGATGCGCTCGATGCCGCCCGCCAGGGTCAGGGAATCATGGCCGGACACGCCAATCCGTCCATCATCCAGCCGGTAGACCTCGTAGTCGTCCGCCTCTCCCTCGAATAACAGGGTGTCGGTGCCCTGCCCCCCTTCGACCTGGTTGGTGCCGGTCGAGACCCGGACCTGGTCGTCTCCAGCAAAGCCTTCGATGTAATCATCGGACGCGCCGTCACGCAGCAGGTCGTCAAAGACACTGCCGACAATAAAGGCCGGCGCGCCAGCGTGATTGGATGTCGGCGAGTCGATATCGCCCACCCAGTGTATCGCGCGCCCAGCGGCACCAAGCGAGGACACCACCACTACGCTGTCCTGACTCATCAGCTCATAAAACGATGAGGAGACAATGCGCGCGACCGCGTCCGACGTGATGCCACCGAGATGCGCGCCCCAGGCGAAGGGATTCAGGCCGCTGTCGCTGGCCAACAGCCAGGGCGACTTGCTGTAGACAGCATCGAACAGCACCAGATTGTCCACGGAGCTTGAGTAGTTCTCATCGCTGTTCTCCAGAAAGCCATCGAAGCCCTCGAGCGCCGACTTCAGATCCTCGTGGTCACCGACGAAACGATGGATGACGTCGTTCTCGAAACCGATATTGAGCACGTTGTCGGCTTCGAAGATCAGCGGTGACGCATGGCCAAGATAGTGACTGTCAGCGAAGAACCCACCCGCCAACTGATCCGAGAAGCGCGCCTGGATATTGGCCAGCGCTCCACCCAGGCTGT
This sequence comes from Halomonas sp. MMSF_3323, assembly GCF_030733595.1. NCBI lineage: Bacteria > Pseudomonadati > Pseudomonadota > Gammaproteobacteria > Oceanospirillales > Halomonadaceae > Halomonas > Halomonas sp. MMSF_3323. The sequence goes on from NZ_JASHIT010000047.1 coordinate 28,394, forward strand.
AGCCGGTAATGATGGCGTCATCACCCTCAAGCCCATGCTGGTCCATGAACGACGCCACCCCGGACAGCACGGGTGCCATGGTCTTCGCGATCTCCTTACCGGAATTCAGAAAGGAGTAGTCGACGATATCTACCGGGGCATTGGTACCGGCATAGGACACGCTGACGCGGCTGATGTTGCCCAGGGCGTCCTGCTCGGCCAGGACCTTGAGCTGAGGGCCACGGGAGACATTGCCGAGCAAGGGGCTCTGAAGCGTGATGTACCCATCGACGTCCACCAGAGAGGATGGCAACCCCAGTTCGCTGGCCGAGACTTCTCGCCAGCCTCCCGGTAGGCCACTGGTGACCTGATTGGCTGAAAAGGTCCCCGGTCCTGCGATGTTGTCCAGGGTCACCAGCATCTGTCCAAGGGGAAGCCCGAGCGCACGGTCTGTCTGCGAGTAGGTCGCCAGCGCATGCGAGGTGACGGCGAGCTCGGCAGAGGCCGACGAGTCAAGCCCGGAGATCGTAAAAAGTGGCATAGAACATCCTCACCTGTGAACTTCAGCACAAGAAAAGACAACAGCCTAGCCCAGTTTCTACGCTTTCCGACCCCATCATTGCTTCACCGACTTTTCAGGCAAAGCTGCTGCGATAAAGCGTCGAAAAAAGAAGCGATATGGAAAGAAGATTCCTCCCATCCATCTTGTATTTTACGAGCTATCAAGACGATGAGTTTTACCGGACCACCATGCCGGAACCAGTGTCGATCGCTGCGTAGATGTGCCCGAACGGTGCCCTGGCAATGGCCTGAAAAACATCTGGCCGGCCATTGCTGGCGTATATCTGCAGCCGGTATCGGCCTCAACGGTAGTGCCTCGACTGCGGTAGAATGGCGTTTTTTACGCTGGAGCCAGCGTTCGATGAAGGCCCGTCATCTCCCCTCGACCACCACGCTTCAGTGTTTCGAAGCCGCCGCCCGGCACCTGAGTTTCACCCGGGCGGCGGATGAGCTGAGCATCACCCAGAGCGCCATCAGCAAGCAGGTGGCCCAGCTCGAGGACTACCTGCAGCACAAGCTCTTCCGTCGACTCAGGCGCACCCTGGTGCTGACGCCGGAAGGCTCGCTGTACCTGACCGAGGTGCGCAAGATCCTGGCCCACCTCGAGATGTCGGCCAACGCCATCATGACCTACAGCGGCCACGGTGACGTGCTCAAGGTGGCCACGCTTCCCACCTTCGGCACGCGCTGGCTGTCGTTGCAGCTACCGGCCTTCTTCGAGGCTCACCCCGGTATCACCCTGCACCTGTCCGACCGCGTGGAGACCTTCGATCTGGAAAACGAAGGCATCGACGTAGCGATCTTCCACGGCCACGGCAGCTGGCCCAACCTCGAGTGTCACAAGCTGTTCGAGGAAGAAGTCATGGCGGTCGGCGCACCCGGCTATCTGGCGCGCCAGCGCATCGACAGCCCCGCCGATCTGGCCAACTGCCGGCTGCTGCACCTGTCGACCCGCCCCGACGCGTGGCACCGCTGGTTCGACGAACAGGGCATTCGCACCGATCGCAGCTACCACGGCATCCGCTTCGAGACCTTTCAGACGCTGATTCGCACGGTCATGGCCGGCGGCGGCCTTGCCCTGATTCCACGCTTCATGATCGACCATGAACTGGAAGCCGGCGCCCTAGTCCCCGCCTGGCCCACCCTGTTGCGCGGTCCCAACGCCTACTACCTGGTCTATCCCGAGCACCTGGGAGAGCTCGCCAAGGTGCGCCAGTTCGTCGACCACCTCAAAGGCTGCGCCGCGCCACAGGCCCCGTCCGAGCAGGCCCGGTCAAAGTAGCCCCCCGCGAGTAGTCCCCGTCCGGGCTAGCTCCGCCCGAGTAAGCCCCATCCGAGTAAGCCCCGTCCGAGCAGCTACCAGGGGCGTCGCCGGCTGAGACCCTCCGTTTTCGGTGGCTCGGCACATGGCCTGGCCCCTTCGCTGCTCCTGCACGAAAAGTTTTCTTCTGGTTGTAAGGTCCCGCTTTCAGATGCGACACAGCCTCCCACGGCGCTCGCCCATCGAGCGCCACCCCCTAGAAGACGACCAAGGAAGCTCAGATGCACACTGAAGGAAACGAGATGGCGGGCCTCAAGGGCGGGCTGCTGGCGATGCGTATCGGCATCTTTCTGGTACTGCTGGTCTGGACCCTGAGCAAGTTCATCAACCCAAGCCAGGGTAGCGGGATCATGGACAAGTACTTCGGCATCGCCGGCGTCGGCACCGCCGTCGTGGTGGCGCTAGGTGTGCTCGAACTGGTGCTGATCCTGGCCTTCGTCAGCGGCAGCTTCAAGCGCATAAGCTATGGTGGCGTGCTGCTGGTACACGGCGTCTCGACGCTGGTGACCATCCCGGCGATGGTGACCGATCCCTTCGGCCATATGCTGTTCTTCGCCGCCCTGCCGATGCTGGCCGCCTGCTACACCCTCTATCGACTGCGCGACCACGACACCCTGCTGACCCTGGAACGCCCGGCGCCCCTCGCCACCGCCTGAGGCGACGTCGCCAGAACAGACGCGCCCCCGATGAGCAACCACTTGCTCACCGGGGGCGCTTGATGTAGCGACTTCGGTAGCTCACTACTGGTCCACTGCGAGGCTCCAGACGCCTCTCGGGCTCACTGAGTGGTCACCCCAGGCACCCAGGTCTTCCGCTCGACCCAGCCAAGCAGGCTTGCCACACTGGACGTCAGCACAAGATAGATGATCCCCGCCCAAAGAAACACGTGGAAAAAGTCCAATGTTCGCGAGCCGATATCCTGAGCAATTGCAGTAATCTCAACCACGCCTATGGTATAGGCAATGGAAGTGAACTTGAGCTCGATGATCGCTTCGTTGGACCACTGAGGTATCACCCGCCGTAACGCCTGCGGCAACATGACGTGTCGGATAGCCTGCCATTTGATCATCCCGCACGCCCTTGCGGCGGTCAATTGCCCTGAAGGCACCGACAGGATCGAACCACGAAAGTACTCTGCCTGGTAGGCGGCACTGTTCAAGGTGATGGCGATCACCGCGGAGGTGAAAGCATCAAAGACAATGCCTACGTGGGGGAGACCCAGATAAATAAAGAACATCTGGACCAGCATCGGCGTCCCGCGAAAAAGCTCTATATATGCGGTACTGATCCAGTACCAGACTCGCCCGCCGTAGACACGCGCCCAACACAGCGCAAGCCCGAGAAAGAAACCGAGCGTGATCGCAATCACCCAGAGGGCGAGGGTGATCGGGACCCCTGTGAGGAGTTGCGGCAGCCACTCAAGGCCAAAGCTCAAAAAATCCATCATAGCGCTCACCCATGCTCTGCGATGACGTTGAGGAAAGCCCTGGTGCGCTCATTCTCTGCGCCTGTGAACAGGGTCTGCGGGTCACCCTGCTCAACGATATAGCCTTTCTCCATAAAGATGATCTCGTCGGCAGCCTGACGTGCAAAGCTCATCTCGTGAGTTACCACGACCATCGTCATCCCGTCACTGGCGAGTTGCTGCATGACTTTGACCACTTCCCCCGTCAACTCAGGGTCCAACGCTGATGTAGGCTCATCAAACAGCAGCACGTCAGGGTCCATCGCCAGCGCCCTTGCAATAGACACACGCTGCTGCTGACCACCAGAGAGTTCTGCCGGATACGCATCTGCCCTGTCCGACAACCCCACTCGCTCCAACTCCTCATAGGCACGACGAGTCGCCTTATTTCGCTCGACTCCATTTACCCTGATTTGGCAAATTCGTACGTTGTCCAAGACGGTGAGATGGGAGAACAGGTTAAAATCCTGGAAAACAAAGCCGATCCGCGCCCGCATCTTGTCGATATTACTGTCGGTGACTTCTTCTCCCTTGAGGTAGACCTTGCCATCGTCGGGGTTAGTGAGATGGTTGATACTTCGCAAAAGCGTACTTTTTCCTGATCCGGATGGACCAATAAGAACTTTTGTTTCACCCCGATGAAGAGAAAAGCTGATACCTTTCAGGACCTCTACACCGCCATAGCTTTTCTTCACACCTTTTACATCGAGAACCAGATCGCTGTCCATAACATTATCTCTCATCTTATTTTTCGAACCCCGGAACCGACAATTTCCTTTCAAAAGCATAAAGGGCACTATTCCCGGCTCTATTTAGAATAAAATAGAGAAGGGCGACTACCGCAAATACGATGAGGACGTTTCCTTGGGTACTGGTAATTATATAGTGAGCTTGACGCGTCAGTTCGACAACACCGATCACGTACGCCAGCGACGTTTCCTTTATCTGAGATGAAAACTCGTTTGTCCAAGGCCCTATTGCATGTCGTATGGCTTGAGGTAAAACGATATATGCAATCGCCTTGGAACTAGACATTCCCATCGCCCTTGCAGCCAGCATCTGGCCCTCAGGAACAGACTGGAAGGCACTACGAAAAATCTGAGATTGATAAGCAGCAGACCTTAGCCCCATTGCCAAAACTGCTGCAGCGAAAGCGGAGATATCGTATACCCCAGATAATCCATAGAAAAAAATGAACAGCATTATAATGATTGGAATACCACGAAAAATTCGCTCGTAGACGATCAGCGGCCACTGAACAAAACGAGAACGTGGCCCGTACAGCTGTATCAAGCATATAGCTAGGCCAAGAAATAAACCTATAACCAAAAGACAGAACAAGAGGGCAATCGCGACCCCCAGCCCTTTCAAAAGAAAGGGAAAGTCTCTAATAAGTACATCATAGATATCCATGACATCGGCCCCGATGAAAAAAGGCGCTTCCGGTCGAGGAAGCGCCTACAGCAATATAACGCCAGATTTATTCGTTTCCGAGCTCGGGAAGTCCACTCACCGGCTTGTCATAGGTATCTACGAAATCCGGCATATGGCCAGGAATGGCAGGCGCCACAACCCCGGGGATATAGCTGCTTACGATTTCCTGCCACTCACCAGAGTCATAAATATTCATGATACCCTGGTTCAACTTTCCAAGGACCTCCTGCGGATCATCCTTGGTGACAGCCAGCGCCAAAGGAGCACGAATATAGATCTTGCCAGCCATCTTTACCGGTCGGCCAGAGTTGATATATTCCTGAGCCGACGTATCGTCCACGATGACCGATGAAATCCTGCCGATCGCCATGTCATCGACAGCGGTCACATAGCTGTCGTACTTGGAGAGAGAAACGTCAACATCGCTATTGTTGATAACGTTCTCTTCCATCCATGCCTGCTGGGACGAACCACCTTGAACGCCGACACTAGCGCCACAGCAGACTGCCGTAAAGACATTGGCGTCAGAGTCTTCAGGAACCAACACAACATCGTTGGTTTCCCACCAGGGTATACTGAAATCGATGGCCTCTGCCCGCTCCTCTGTCACAGTCAGCCCAGTCGCCAATATATCAATCTTTTGAGCCGCCAGCGCTGGAATCAGAGAAGGGAACGGCATGTCCTGAAATTCAATCTCAAAGCCTTGATCTTCAGCGATAGCACTCATCGCATCGATGGCAATGCCTTTGAACTCACCACTTTCTACATATGCCCAAGGCGGAAAGGAGGCTTCAATACCCACCGTATATGGGTCTTGAGCCAATGCCGTCGAGGAAATTCCCGTTCCTGCAAGACCCACTGCTGCTAGAGCAAAATAGGTGACCCAGGATGGCTTCTTGTTATTCATAATTGCCTCATATTGTCTAACGAATTTATCGATTAACCAATTCAATATGGTGGCTATAAAGGCCGCATGTCAAGCCAGCGACCTTTCGTTAAAAATGAGTTTATGCATTATCGCGAATAAAACAAAAAAACCTTTGCTCTCCCGCTAAATACAGAAAAAATCCATACTCATTGCTGCTCCGACAAAAAAAATGGCAGGCTGGCGCTCCTTGCCATCTTCTTGGGCACTCACCCACGGTGACAGCCATACCCCGGAGCAGTTCACCATCCGGCATGCCCCGCCCTACTCTCGCTGTGCCGCTCTTTCCGCCAGCGTTGCCACCACCGAGCGCACCTGTTCGTAACCGGTCCTCAACAGGAAGGTGGGGGCACGGCCGTAGCTCTTGATGCCCAGGATATACAGCCCCTGCTCCGGATGGCGGAGCTCCTCGGCGCCGTGGGAGGGTACCGAGCCACAGCTGTGGACGTTGGGATCGATCAACGGCGCCAGACGAACCGGACTCTGGGTGGCCGGATCCAGCTCGAGGCGAAGCTCGGACAACAGCGACAGATCCGGCCGGAAGCCGGTAGCGACGATGACCTCGTCTACCGGCGGCAGGCTCTGACCTTCCCCGTGGATGAGCAGACCATCGGCCCCCTCCTCAAGTCGCTCGATCCTGACCCCGGGATAGGCCTCGATCCTGCCATCGCTCACCAGGCGCTGAACCTCCAGCCCGAGCCGACCACGTTCCTCGAGAGGATCGTCGGCACACCCGCAGAACATCCTGGCCAGTGAATCACCACGGATCGCCCACAGCACCCTGGTATCCGGGGCTGCCTCGCCAAGCTCGGCCAGATCGCGGAGTAGATTGAAGGCCGAATGCCCGGCGCCGACCACCAGCACACGACGGTTGGCGTAGCGATCGCGCCCCTCCTTCAGCACCGCCGGCAGACCGTAGGTCACTCGCTGTGCCCATCGCGCTTCCCCTAGCGCTGGCATGCCGTGGGCCCCCATCCAGTTGGGCTGGCCGAAGGTACCGGAGGCGTCGATGACCGCATCGGCCAAAAGGTCGCGCTCGCCATCGGGGGCTTCGATCCTCAGGACGAACGGCGCCTCGAAGCGCCCCTTGTCCTTCAGCACATCGATCCCGGACCGACTCACGCCCACAACTCTACTTTGCAGGTGTACGCGGTCTCGGAGCTCAGGCAAGTTCGCCAGCGGCTCCAGATAGTGCTCCACAAGCTCCTGGCCGGTCGGGCATGCATTGCCGCCTGGTGGCTGCCAACCCCAAGCCTTCAACAGTGCGGCAGCGTCATGATCAAGATTGCATTCCCAGGGCGTAAACATTCGCACATGCCCCCACTGCCGCAGATGCTCACCGACGCCCGTACCCGCTTCGATGACTACCGGATCGAGTCCATGCGCTAGCGCATGGGCGCAGGCGGCGAGCCCGATGGGGCCACCTCCGATAATCGCGATCCTGCCGCTTGTCTGATTCATCTATCGCTCCTTCAATGAGTGGCATCTAGGCGGGAGTGCCTCGAACCCGACATAAGTTGTTAGTACCAACGATATAGGCAAAAAAACTCAGGTCTCGTCCTCGACAGCACTCAGGGTCCCAGGCCCCGGACCACAGCGCCGTTGCGCGGACTGGGTCAACTGCCGTATCAGGGTCAGCGCCGCCTGACGCATATCCGGGGTGAGTCCTTCGAGCATCGCCCGCTCTTCAGCGATCAGGTCGGCGCGTATCGTCTGGTACAGCGCTTCTCCCTGCACCGTGGGGCGAATCAGTGCGGCACGTCGATCTACTGGATCAGCAACCCGGTCGACATGTCCCTTGCGTACCAGGGCGTCCACCACGCGACTCGCCGTGCTCTTGTCCAGGTACATTTCGCTTGCCAGCCCCTGCAGGCGCAATGGCCCTTGATGGACCAGGGTCTCCAGGGCATAGCACTGGGCCACCGAGAGGTCATAGCCGCAGATGCGATCGCGATCTCGAAACTGGTGGACCCGAATCAGCTGATTGAGTGCGTCATAGAGCGCTCGAGCATCCCGATCGAGGTTCTCGCCGCTCGGGAGGTCGAGAGGGTTGTTGCTATCGCTTTGGTTGTCGCTATCGCTTTGGTTGTCGCTATCGCTTTGGAGAGGCATCGTGTCTCAGGCAGTTTAGTTGGTACCTGCAACGTAAATGACGGCCCTGCGTGGGTCAAGCCGCTCTCTTGCCCCTCCTTCTCCCCTTTTCTTCACACCGGGCGCCTGTTGCCGGTCCTGCGCCCCCCGGGCCGAGCTACGCACTGATGATTCGATAGCTCCGCGCCTTCGGCGAGCGGCATCGCCATATAGAAGGGAACGAGAGAACGCTCAAGCAAGCTGCTACGACCTCATTGACAGCCGGTCACCTGCGGGATAGGTTGGGGTCTGCGCCGATTTGAATCTCAGCTTGCGGGCGCTTTAAAAAATGCAGCTAAAGCGACGCCAGAGGCCCGCTTTAGCTATTGCTGAGCGGGTTTTTTGTTGCCCGAACACTTTTTATTGCCGAACACGTAACGCCGCCGATTTAAGCACCAACTTGCGGGCGGAATACAAGTGCAGCTAAAGCGGCGTGCGACTCCTAACCCCTGGGTCGGCGCTTGCCGACTCACAAGGGGATCAGGAGACAGACATGACCACTTCCACCCGCCCTGCTCGAAGCCTCACCACCTCTTCCAAGCCGTCCGCCCAACTCAAGACACTGTGTCTGACACAGGACGATCTGGTGCGCGCGGAATTTCGCAACGACGTGATTCTTGCGGGTCTCGACAGCCGCTTACGCCCCCCCTCGCGCCACCATTCACGCCAAGGCTCGACACCGGATAACACTCGCGACAACTGGCGGCCGTAGAGGGCTCGAGCCTGAGCAAAACCGGGTTAGCTTGACGGCCATGAACCCATCTGTGCGTATTACAGCGTCTACCTCAGGCGTCCGGTACTGCCGGGCGCTTTGCCATCACGGGTATAAAGAAAATGCATGGTGGAGGATAAGCCAGCGCCTCTACTCCTTCGCCGGGAGATGGCTCAGCATGCGCGCCGAACGCTTGCCAGACACCGGAGACCCGCGATGCGAAAGCCAACCTCCCGCCCTGAGTTCGTCATCCACGAACAGCCCCCGGCCGTCGTTGTCGTCGACGGCCAGCAGTCACGCGAGATCAGCCCGCTGTGGCTGCGCGAACGTACCCAGGCGCCGGATCAACTGGAGCCGATGACCCAGCAACGGCTGTTCGACTCCCATGCCATCGACGCGAATCTGACGCTGACCCAGGCCACCCAGGTCGATGAGCAGCATGTGGCGCTGGCCTTCAGCGACGGCCATCGCGAGACCTACGATCTGCGCGTCCTGGCCGAGGAACTCGGAGAGAGCGAGCTGTTTCCGGCCGCCGAACCCTGGGACGCCTCGCTCGATCAGAACAAGGTACGCTTTGACTGGACCCAGGTGCTTGACGACCCCGACGTCTTTCGCGAGTCACTGGATGCCTATCTACGCTACGGCTATCTGGTGCTTTACAAGGTACCCACCGACCCGGAACGCATCCTTCAGGTCGGCAGCCACTATGGCTACGTCAAGGAAACCAACTTCGGTCGCTATTTCGAGGTCTATTCACGCCCCAGCGGCAATGACCTGGCCTATCGCAGCGTGGCGCTTGGTCCCCACACCGACAACCCCTACCGCAACCCGGTGCCGGGTATCCAGCTGCTGCACTGTCTGGTCAACGAGACCAGCGGCGGCCTGTCCACCCTGGTCGACAGCCTCAAGGTTCTCGAGCGGCTACGCCAGGAGACTCCCGAGGGCTACGAGCTACTGAAACATACCCCGGTACGCTTTCGCTTCGTCGACGCCGGCACCCAGCTGGTGACCCAGCGCACCATGATCCAGACCGATGACGACGGTCGCCCCACCGGCGTTCACTACAGCCCGCGCCTGGATGGCCTGCCGCTGCTCTCCGACGCCGAGACACGGCTGTTCCACCGCGCCCGCCAGCGCCTTGGCGAACTGTTTGCCGACCCGACCTACGAGGTACGCTTCGCGCTCGGCGCCGGCGAACTGATGCTGTTCGACAACAGTCGCGTACTACACGGCCGCACCAGCTATGACAGCAACGAAGGACAGCGCCACCTGCAGGGTTGCTACCTGGATACCGACGGCCCGCGGGAGCGTTTCGCCAGTCTCTTGAAGCAACATGCGTCCATCGAGGAGGGGCGGTCTCAACCTACAAGCGCAACACTATTGGAGTGCCGGAGATCCGGGCACTGATTTCTGGAGAACCTCCGCGT
>NZ_JASHIT010000048.1:0-36151 GCF_030733595.1 Halomonas sp. MMSF_3323
CCATTCGTCTAGTGGTCCAGGACACCGCCCTTTCACGGCGGGAACAGGGGTTCGAACCCCCTATGGGACGCCACTTCGCAGCGCAGGCAGGACACGATGAAGACATCGTTGGACTGCATCGATCAAGCGGGAATAGCTCAGTGGTAGAGCACAACCTTGCCAAGGTTGGGGTCGCGAGTTCGAATCTCGTTTCCCGCTCCAGTATCGAGAAGCGTCTCAAATACCTGTGGAAAGCACATCGCCAGAAGCAGCAACAGTCGCCTGAGCGACGCGAATCATCGCGTTGATCGGCGATTTTTTTGTGCTTGCGCGAAGCGAGTCCGGCGTAAGACCATCGAGTGCCCCTTGCGTCGACGCCGCATTTGCCGCTTTGTCCGGTTGAAGATGCTCCCGACCGACCCCATATGCTAAGCCTTCTATCGAATAGCGAATCCCGTCGCTCGGCACGGCGCGATCGCGACGGGTTGGGCAAGCCGATGCCAACCGTCAACGTCGAGTCACCCGCGACAGGCAAGCTAGCGAAGGCGTGCAGCGCTTGGCGTCCGATCTCATGCTTCAAAGCCCAAGCTTTCAACCCTGACACCAAGGATCCCTCATGGCCGAACCGGCTCTGTCCATTCGAGGCCTGACCAAGGTCTACGGCAATGGCTTCAAGGCCCTAAAGGGCATCGACCTCGACGTTCAGCAGGGCGACTTCTACGCCTTGCTTGGCCCCAATGGGGCGGGCAAGTCCACCACCCTGGGCGTGGTCTGTTCGCTGGTGCAGAAGACCGCCGGCCAGGTAAAGATCTTCGGCATCGATATCGACGAGGACTTTGCCCGGGCCAAGTACCATCTCGGGGTGGTGCCGCAGGAGTTCAACTTCAACCAGTTCGAGCGGGTCATCGATATCGTGCTGGCCCAGGCCGGCTACTACGGCATGCCTCGCCGTGAAGCCCTGCCTCGGGCGGAAAGCCTGCTCAGGGACCTCAGCCTGTGGGACAAGCGCAATGGTAGTGCGCGCATGTTGTCCGGCGGCATGAAGCGCCGCCTGATGATCGCCCGCGCGCTGATGCACCGTCCCAAGCTGTTGATCCTCGATGAGCCCACCGCCGGGGTGGATATCGAGTTGCGTCGCAGCATGTGGGAGTACATGCGGCGTATCAACCGCGAGGAAGGCACCACCATCATCCTGACCACCCACTATCTGGAAGAGGCGGAGAGCCTGTGCCGCAACGTGGGCATCATCAACCACGGCGAGATCGTCAGGAACACCAGCGTGCGCGAGCTACTGAGTGAGCTCGACACCGAGACCTTCCTGCTGGATCTGGCCGAACCCATCGATCATGCCCCCGCCATCGAAGGCTTCGAGGTCAAGCAGGTGGACAGCGCCCAGCTATCGGTGATGGTGCATCGCGGGCAGTGCCTCAACGACGTCTTTGATGCCCTCAAGGCAGACGGCGTGCGGGTGCTGTCGATGCGCAACCGGGCCAACCGGCTGGAGGAAATGTTCGTGTCCATGGTGGAAAGCGGCAACGCCGACAAGGAGCTGAGAGGATGAACCCGAGTCAGATCGCGATCGCCCTGTGGACCCTGGTGGCCAAGGAAGTCCGGCGCTTTACCCGGATCTGGCCGCAGACCCTGTTGCCGCCGTCGATCACCATGACGATGTACTTCATCATCTTCGGCAACCTGATCGGCTCGCGCATCGGTGAGATGGACGGCTACAGCTATATGGACTTCATCGTCCCGGGGCTGATCATGATGTCGGTGATCACCAACAGCTACTCCAACGTGGCCTCGTCGTTCTTCTCCAACAAGTTCCAGCGCAGCGTCGAGGAGATGATGGTCTCGCCGATGCCCAACTGGGTGATACTGGCGGGCTTTATCCTCGGCGGCATGGCGCGCGGGCTCGGTGTCGGCATTATCGTCACCGGGGTGTCGCTGTTCTTCACCCGTATCGAGGTGGCCCACCCGCTGTTGACCATCGGGGTGGTGATCCTGACCGCGGCACTGTTCGCCACCGGCGGCTTCATCAACGCTCTGCTCGGCAAGAAGTTCGACGATATCTCCATCGTGCCGACCTTCGTGCTGACGCCGCTGACCTACCTGGGTGGGGTCTTCTACTCGATTTCGCTGCTGCCGGCCTTCTGGCAGGGCGCCTCGATGCTCAACCCCATCCTCTACATGGTCAACGTCTTCCGCTACGGTTTCCTTGGCGTCTCCGACATCCCGGTCGGCTGGGCGCTTGCCGCCATCTTCGGCTTTATCGTGGCACTGTTCGCCATCGCCCTGTGGATGCTGGAAAACGGCAAGGGCATTCGCAGTTGATCGCACCGGCCGCCTCGGGCGGCCGGTAGCCGTTTGTCTCTCGGACTCTCTCTTGTTCAGGTATTGCCATGTCCACTATCCCCCGGGATCCCCACCACCGCCCCGACACCCTGACCGATGCGCCGCTGGGGCGGGAGTCGGACTATCCCGAGCGCTACGATGCGCAGCTTCTGTTTCCCATCGAACGCGCCGCCAACCGCAAACCGCTGGGAATCGAGGAGGGGGCGCTGCCCTTCGTCGGCGAGGATGAATGGCACGCCTTCGAGCTGTCCTGGCTGACGCCCAGGGGCAAGCCCTGTGTCGCCGTGGCACGCTTTCGCCTGCCGGCAAGCTCGCCCCGGCTGATCGAGTCCAAATCCTGGAAGCTCTACCTCAATAGCCTGAATCAGACCCGCTTTGCTGGCCACGACGAACTGATCGAAACGCTGAAGCGCGACTTGAGCGAGGCCGCCGGTGCCGAGCTCAGCGTGGAGATCCTGGCGGTGGACGACGCCGAGCTCAACCCGCGCCCGTTGCCGGGGGAGTGCATCGACGATCAGGACATCGAGATCAGCGACTATACGCCGAGCCCGGAGCACCTTTCGGTCAGTGACGAGATCGTCGAGGAAACGCTGACATCCCATCTGCTCAAGTCCAACTGCCCGGTGACCGGCCAGCCCGACTGGGGCAGCGTGATGATCCGCTACTGCGGTCCCCGGCTCGATCGCGAAGGCCTTCTGCGCTACATCGTCGGCTATCGCCAGCACCAGGACTTCCACGAGCACTGCGTCGAGCATATCTTCATGGACCTGATGGACAAGGCTCGCCCAGAACGGCTCTTGGTGCTGGCACGCTACGTGCGCCGCGGTGGCCTCGACATCAGCCCCTGGCGCGGTACCCCCGGCGAGGCGCCGCCCACGCCGCTGCGCCTGGCGCGCCAGTAGTCGGCAATGGCTCAGGGCGATAGCGCCACAGACAATACCCGAGTGATCTGGTAGGGTAATGCGAAGAATTCTCGATCGCTGAACAGTGACAGGGCTCGGACCCTCTGGAGTGACACGATGGATGCAATGACACTGCTGCACGAGCGCAGCTCCATGGGCAAGCTGATGGGACCGGCCCCCAGCCGTGAGCAGCTCGAGGCGATCTACTGCGCCGCCCTGCGCGCACCGGATCACAAGGAACTCAGACCCTGGCGGTTTATCGAGTTCTCCGGCGAGGGGCTCGACCGCCTGGGTGAATTGTTCGCCGAGGCCGAATTTCGCGAAGACCCCAAGGCGACAGACGAGTGCCTCAACAGCGCTCGAATGAAGCCCAAGCGCGCACCCATGATCATCGGCGTCGTCGCCAAGGTGGACCCGGACGTACCCAAGGTGCCGAAGATCGAGCAGGTCATCTCCGCTGGCTGCGCTGCCCACGGCATCCTGCTGGCCGCCCACGCCTTGGGGCTCGGCGCCATGTGGCGCAGCGGCAAGTACGCCTTCGACGACACCGTGCGCAAGGGCCTGAGGCTCGGCGACGACGACGAACTGGTCGCCTTTATCTACATCGGCCAGCTCGGAGGCCGCCACAAGCCCATCGCCTGTCATGATAGTGAGGACTTTGTCGAGCGCTGGGACTAATAGAGAGCCGAGCGTTGGGACTGAACCATGGATGAATTGATCAGACGCGTTGGCACGGCCCACCCGCGGCCCGTCTTGCCGCCCGAGGGAGGCGAGGACGACCCCGGGGCCTTTCTCGACTGGCTGGGTGAGGCGATCCCCCTGGTCGGATCGCTTGGCATCACCTGCATGGCGCGCGACAAGGAGTCGCTGCGTTGGGAGCTTGCCCTGACCCCGAACCTCAACGACAAGGGCACCGGCTTCGGCGGCTCGCTGGCCGCCCAGACCACCTTGCTCGGCTGGTGCTGGACCACCCTGTGGCTGCGTCGTCGAGGCTACAACCGCGATGTGGTGGTGGCCGAGGCCAGCCAGCGCTTTCTCGCCCCGGTGACCGGCGACTACCGCCTGATCTGCCGACCCGAGGCGAGCGGCTCCTCAGATGTTGATGCCAGTGGTACGGCAGGGCAGGGTAGTGCCGGGCAGGTCGGCAGGGAAACAGGCGCCGAAGCGGCGCTGGAGCAGCGCCTGGCAGAACGCGGCAAGGGCCGCATAGCCCTGGTCCAGCAGCTGTGGTGCGGCGACACCCTTTGCCTGGAAGCGAGGGGTGACTACGCCGTGCTGGCCAGCGAACCTCCCATCGCAGCACGCTGACGCCATCGCGCCGCTTCGCCATCAGACCCGGAACTGCCACACGACGAATCTGATGTAAGCCGAAAAACGGCTTGCAATCGAGAACTTAAGGCGATAAAGTATGCGCCGTCTTGAGGGATAAGCACCGCGCAACGCGGGCATCATGTTTCTCGGGATGACAATGCGGAGGGGTGTCCGAGTGGTCGAAGGAGCACGCCTGGAAAGTGTGTAAGTCGAAAGGCTTCGAGGGTTCGAATCCCTCCCCCTCCGCCACAGAATTTGAGAAAGCCGCTGAGAAATCAGCGGCTTTTTTGTTTCCGCTTGATGTCGCTACTCGTGATGTGGACTTCCTTGTTCATTGTGTTGTCTCAGGACAGTAGACTGTCGTGGCAAGGCAGTTGGATAAGGCTGAGAGATGGCGCCAGGAGCGCATTACGGTTTACCACGCCAAGTGCTTGGCATGCGCGCTGATCCGGCGGTGACCTAGAGGCGATGTTGATCGAGCGGTGACGGACCTGGCTGATAGGTCCGTTGATCTCAACTCTCATCAGACTGATGCCGCACTGTGCGCTCTACCAGACCCATCGACCAAAGGCGTTCTTCTGGCCAACGAGGTAGTATTGGGGAAAGCTATCGAAGCGACCCTGGAGGCACTGATGGCGACCGTCAACATTGGTACCAGTGATAGCAACGACGTCGGTGCGATCTATCTCAACGGTCTGCACGGCTCTAAGCCGATCGGTAGTGCGCGTTGCCTGGAAGAATGCCTTGCATGCACGCATATGGAAGGGGTATGACGACGAGGTCTGGAATCGGCGCTGCCACCTGCTGGATCATTGCCGGCCCCAATGGTGCTGGCAAGACGACCTTTGCTCTTCACTACCTGCCTCAGGTAGCCAAGTGCGCACGCTTTATCAATGCCGATATGATCGCCGCCGGATTGTCGCCCCTGGCACCGGAGCGCGAGCTACTGGCCGCTAGCCGAATATTTCTGCGAGAAATTGAACACGCGATCGATAAAGGGGAGGATTTCGCCTTCGAGACTACGCTCTCGGGGCGAGGTTACCTGAGCCTGGTGAAGCGGCTGTTGGCAACGGGCTGGCGAGTTGAGCTGGTTTACCTGGCCCTGCCCTCGGTGGAGATGTCGCGGCTGCGTGTCGCAGAGCGTGTTTCACACGGTGGTCACAACATTCCGCTGAAGGATATTCAGCGTCGTTTCCCGCGCAGCCTGTCCAACCTGCTGACACTGTATGCTCCTAGTGTCACTCGGGCACGCTGCTTCATGAACGCCGGGGGGACTCCTGAGCCTGTGTTCGAACAGACAGGTTCACAGCGTTTGATTCTCGATGACCGCCACTTCAACACCATCGTCAAGGAGGCACGATCATGACTCAACTGACACCGGATACCCAGGCTATGCTCGACTGCCTCCGTGATGCAGTCTCCGAGACGTTGGACCGCAAACGGCGTCTGGGTCAGTACGCTGTGATTTGGCAGGACGGTAAACCCACGCTGGTGGGCGATGATGCACCAAACCAACCGGTGGATGGCCTGGATGAGCAGGGCCGGGAGTCGACCTGAGATCCCAGCGATGGGGGGAAGCCGTGGATCGCGCATGGATATACTACGGCCAAGGGCCTGCGCAGCATGATTGATGACAGCCAGTCGCGGGTGAGCGATCGTGGCCTGAAGAGGGCCGCCGAGTCGCGCGGGAGCACTGACAGTCGCCATGGCCTCAGCGAATCGTTCATTGCAATGCGGCATGTAAGCGGCGTAGCTCTCCTACGGGTGGCATCTGCCTGTTCGGTGAAGATCTCGACATGGCCGGGCATGCGCGTCATTCAAGTCTCGGCGTTTAACGACGTGTCATGACTACTTGGACGATGTTGTCGGGTGAGGCCTCCTCGCGTACCAGCCTTGAGGCGATTTCTCCCGCCAGCGGCACGGCGAACCAGCAGGTATTCTCAGTCTCGGCGAAGCTTGAGAAAGGCGCCTCCCGCATTGGTATCACCGGTCACATGCTAAAAGCGACATCCGAGACGGGTAGTGATTGAAGTGGTCCAATTGGAGCGGATATCCCAATAATCCCCATAATGGAGGCCACAGAGGAGTTTATGGCACACCTGTTTATCTACGGGACCTTGGGGCCGGGCGGACCCAACGAACACGTCATGCAGGCCATCGGCGGCCATTGGCAACCGGGCAGCATCAAGGGACGGCTGCACCAGGCGGGTTGGGGCGCCGAGATGGGCTTCCCGGGCCTGGTGCTGGATGACGCCGGCGACGATATCCGAGGCCACGTCTTCGTGTCCGACGCACTACCGGAACACTGGGCGGCCCTGGACGAGTTCGAGGGGCCCGAGTACCAACGTACCCCGGTCACCGTCAGGCTCGATGATGGCGGTAGGGTCGAGGCCTACGTCTACGCCCTGCGCAGAGGAGCCTGACGAGGGGAGCTGATCTCACCCTGCGGTGGTGTGGAAAGACGCGTCAAACCGGCCTGGTGGTGATCATTTCCCGTACCGCAAGATCACCGGCTATCGAAATACGTGTGGCGAGCTTTACGCATTGGCGGTGGATCACTTACCAGTGAAAGGTCTGTGAAATACCATCCTCACTCGCCGCGGATGCCAGAGCCCAAGCTGTGCATCAGATGCCATCAAGCTAGCCGATCCCGGGCCGCGAGTGCAGCTTTCTACGCGAGCGCTGCTTCCTACTAAGTGCAGCTTGAGACTGAGATGCTGCTGCGGCCCGGCAGGGTCGTCGCGGTGAGTCAGGCCTACCCTGCCGATGGTAGGGCAGCTTCCGGTCCGCGCGGGTATCTCTTGGCTACTGCCTTCATGGATGGGCCAGGGTCAGCTTGGGCGACAGGGCGTGTGGGTCCACCTTCAAGTCCAGGATCGCGGGGACCCCTGCCTCTCTGGCTGCCTGCAGTGCGGCTGGAAATTCGCTATCGCTGGTCACGGTTGCGCCAAAGCCCCCGTAACTTCTGGCGAATGCAGCGAAGTCGGGATTGTGCATTCGTGTTCCCGAGGGGCGGTCCGGATACTTTCGTTCCTGATGCATGCGAATGGTGCCGTACATGCCGTTGTTGGACACCAGAACGATGACATTTGCGCCGTACTGACAGGCAACACCAAACTCTTGCATCACCATCTGAAAGCAGCCATCCCCTGCCAGGCAGACCACGTCTCGCTCGGGGTGGCGCAATTTGGCGGCGATCGCTGCCGGCAAGCCGTAGCCCATTGAACCACTGGTGGGGGCAAGCTGGGTTGGCCAGTTGCGATAGCGATAGTAGCGATGAAGCCACGCGGAGTAGTTCCCGGCACCATTTGTCAGGATGGCATCCTCACCGAGCGCCTCGTTGAGGTGGGAGATGACTTGTTCCATCTTCAGGTCACCGGGGCTCTGCTGTGGTTGCTGCCACTCCTCGTAGTCCGAGCGCGCGCCGGTGATCCATTGCTCACGCGGTGACTCCGGCGACCTTGCTGCATCGGCCAGCTGACAGACGAGCTCAGCAGCGTTCGCGACGACGCCGAGGGCCGGTCGATAGACGCGACCAATTTCCGCAGCGTCTGCGTGGACGTGTATGAGGGTCTGTCGCGGCAGGGGAGGCGTCAGCAAGGTGTAACCGCTGGTCGTCATTTCACCCAGTCGAGCACCGAGTGAGAGAATGACATCGGCATTCTTGACGCGTTCCGCGAGCTTGGGGTTGATGCCGATACCAACGTCGCCAACATAGTGTGAATGTCGGTTGTCGAGATAGTCCTGGCAGCGAAAGGAGGCTCCCACCGGTAGCGCGGCCTTGTCGGCAAATCGTCCGAGCGCATTGGCGGCTTTCTGGGACCAGGGCCCACCGCCGACGATAACCAACGGGCGTTCGGCCTTTGCCAGCATGTCGACAATGGCGCCGACATCGCTCTCAGCCGCCTTGCCCGAAGGTAGCGTGGCAGCCGGTACAGCCGGGGCGCCAGTGTAGTCTGATGAGAGGATGTCCTCGGGAAGTGCGAGCACAACAGGACCCGGACGGCCGCTTTGAGCGACATGGAAGGCGTGGCTTACGTACTCAGGAATCCGGTCGACGCGATCAATTTCCGCGACCCATTTTGCCAATGGATTGAACATGGCCCGGTAGTCGACTTCCTGGAAGGCTTCTCTGTCGCGCTGATCGCTCGCCACCTGCCCAATGAAGAGGATCATGGGCGTCGAGTCCTGGTAGGCGACATGTACGCCACAGGAAGCGTTGGTGGCGCCGGGGCCCCGCGTGACGAAAGCGATGCCGGGACGCCCGGTAAGTTTTCCATCGGCTTCGGCCATCAGCGAGGCCCCGCCTTCGTGTCGCGTCACGATGGTGTCCACGCCGGAATCGAAAAGCCCATCAAGAGCGGCCAGGTAGCTTTCTCCAGGCACACAAAATACCCGCTCCACCCCCTGTGCCTCGAGGGCTTCGACGAGAACTTTCCCACCATGACGTGACGGTTGTTCACTCATAAATCTAGACCCTTGTTCTTATAGAAAGTCTTCGCGTGCTGCCAGGCGCTCAGCCGCGCGTTCGAAGCGTAGGCGTGTCGCGCTGCGGGCTAGCGATGCGTCTTGTATTGCCAGTGCATCTCTCACCGCGCGGTGTTCATCCAGAATGGAAGGGCCGAATTCAGAAGCCGCTGCATTCTTCAGAAAGGCCGAGCGCAGGTTGCTCTGTATATTCCCCTCAATCATGCCGATAACCTCGACATAATATTCATTGTCAGAAGCTTCGGTAATGCGGCGATAGAATTCGAGCTCGGTGTCGACTCTTTGCTCTAGCGCTCCATCTGGACCGAGTGCGTCGAGTCGCTCGATTTCTGCAAAGAGTTCTTCTAAAGCCTGCATTTGCTCAGCCGTGCGTGTTCCAGCGGCAAGCGCAGAGGCCCCTGCCTGCACCTCTGCTCTAAGCTGAAGCAACTTTATGATCTGCTTGCGTTTTTCGAAACATCCCGGGCTGATGCGAAACGCCGACCGATTGGTGGTTTCCGTAATAAAAGTGCCGACGCCACGTCGTGAGTCGACGACGCCATCGTACTTGAGAAGCGAAATCGCCTCGCGGATCACCGTGCGCGCAACGCCAAATTTCTTGGAAAGTACCGCCTCAGTTGGAAGGCGGTCGCCAGGCTGAAGCTGGCCTCCTTCGATCGCCTTGGTCAGGGCTACCGCGACCTCATCAGGTAGCCGGCGAGGGCGATCAATACGCCCATAGATTTCAAAATCCTGCATTGGGATGTCTTCCTGATCGTCTGAACAGCTCAAGCCGCGACGCGTCGTTGAAGCGTAGGCCATGCGACCTGTAAGGGGCTAGTGCGACAAAGGTAGCACTAAAAACAGTTGTCAGACAAACAGGCTTGAACTAGCTTGAGGTCCACAGAACACAAGAGCAACAAGGAGAAGGTAATGGCAGGGCAACGTATCGGGTTTGTCGGTCTGGGGGGCATGGGGAGAGGGCTCGTCAAGAATCTCTGCCTCAAGGGCCACAGGGTTACGGTCTACGATCTGGATCCGGAAAGGGTCGCCGGCGCGGTCAATGAAGGCGCGGCAAAAGGAGGCTCGATCGGCGAGATCGCCGCAGAGTCCGATATTCTTGCCGTCTGTATCACCACCGCAGAAGCGGTCCAGGCGCTCGCCCTCGGACCCGATGGCGCCTTGGCCAAGTTGCCTAAGGATGCCATCTTTCTGGACCACACGACGGTCTCGGTCGAGCATGTCGAGCTGATGCGCAAAGCGTGTGAGCAAGCCTCTGTCCACTACGCAGAAGCCCCAATGACCCGCACTCCCGCTCATGCTGAACGTGGTGAGGTCAACGTCTTGTTTGGTGGCGATGAGGCACTGCTGGAGCGACTGCGCCCCGTCTTCGGTGCTTATGCTGAAAACATTTTTCATGTGGGTCCCGCCGGACACGCGACACGCTTGAAGTTGATCCATAACTACATTGCCTTCGCCAATGTGGCGTCCTGGTGCGAAGGCTTCGCCCTTGCCGCGAAAGAGGGGCTCGATATGTCAAAGGTCATCGGGATTATCTCGGCGGCTGGTGGCAAGTCTGGGATGATGGACCTTTATGGCAACCTGACGCTCCAGCGTGATTTTACGCCACACATGTCATTGGAAAATGCTCAGAAAGACGTTCGTTATTATGCCGAGTGGTTGGAACAGGCAGGTCTTCCGGCTTTCATGGCGCAGTCGGTGCACAACACCTATGCCCTCGCTTCGATAATGGGGCACGGTGGCGAAGGTTGCACAGCCGTGATCAAGGCATATGAAGAGCTTTCTGGCATCGAAGCTTGCCTGAAGGAGTAGGCGCTCACTGATGTAATGAAACAGAACTGATAACTATAATGAGAGGAAGGTTGTACTATGTATTATAATAAAATCCTTTTCGGCACGCTCGCTTGCATTCTGTCAGCCTCGGTTGAAGCGCAGGATGTTACGTTACGAATGGCACATTTTGCTGCAGAATCTCATCCTGCCCATCAGGCGGCGTTGGCATTCGCGAAAAATGTTGAAGAAAGAACAGAGGGTGCGGTATCTGTCGAGCTATATCCCGCAAACGAGCTTGGCTCACCTCCCGAGCAGCTTGAGCAAACCGTTCTCGGTGTCGTCGATATGAACTTGCCGACCCAGGGGGGATTGGACAAGTATGTAAAAGCATTTGGTACGGTAATGACACCCTTCGCCTTCGGAAGTTACGAAGAGGCTCACAGCGTCCTTGACGGTCCCTTCTTTGAGTGGGTTGCGCCACAGCTCGAAGAGGAGGGGCTGGTCATGCTGTCAAACTGGGAGTATGGGTTCAGAAATATCACCAATAGTGTCAGGCCGATCGAGAGCCCCGAAGATGTGGACGGCTTGAAGTTGCGCACCCCGCCAGAATTGCAGATCGTCGCAGCGCTTGAGGCACTTGGTGCATCAACCGCGCAGATTGCCTTCCCCGAGCTTCCCAATGCTCTTAATCAAGGGGTCGTTGACGGGCAGGAAAATCCCATCAGCGTTATTTACCACTTCAACTTTGACGAGTTGCAGGACCATCTGGCTCTGACACGCCATGTCTACAACTCCATGGTCCACGTGGTCAATAAGGACACCTGGGATTCTCTTTCCGAAGATCAGCAGTCCATTGTCCGTGAGGAAAGTGTCGCCGCCTCGACGATGATGCGGGACGCCGTCATCGCACAAGAGGAGAAAGATATTGCTGCCCTCAAGGAGCGAGGCATGCAAGTGACGGATCCCGACTCGGCGATGTTTGTTGAGCTGATGGGGCCGGCCAGAGATCGCGTTTCAGAGTATGTCGGTCAGGAAAACATGCAAACATTCCTGAGCTTCCTGGATTAATCTCTACGGCACGGATTGGAGCGCTGGACTGCGCTCCAATCCGTATGGGGTGTGCTATATGCTGACATTCGTCATCCTTGGAGCTCTTGTCTCTTTGATTGGTATCGGGCTTTCGGTTGCTGCTGCGCTGGGTCTGATTTCCGTTGGTTTTTATTCCCTGCAGGGGGACTTTGATATTCTGGCGATGTTGCCGCAACGAATGTTTTCGGCAACCACCGGTTTTACGCTTCTAGCGATACCGTTTTTCATCCTGGCCGGTAATCTCATGAACACGGGAGGGATTACTCACCGGATCTTTCGTTTCGCCGATGCGTGTGTCGGACATATTCGTGGTGGACTTGGGCAGGTAAACGTTCTGGCGTCACTCTTCTTTTCCGGCATGTCTGGTGCCGCTGTGGCGGATGCGGCCGGGCTTGGGCAGGTTGAGCTCAAAGCGATGGCGGATCGAGACTACGATCCGGACTTTTCTGCGGCAATCACGGCGGCCTCATCCACCATAGGGCCGGTGTTTCCGCCATCCATCCCCTTCGTCTTGTATTCATCGATCACCGGGGTGTCGGTAGCCCAGCTTTTTCTTGCAGGCGTTGTGCCTGGCGTCCTGATGGCGCTGGCCTTGATGCTGGCGGTTTACGTGCACGCCTTGCGCCACAAGATGTCCCGACGGGATCATGTCGATTGGGCCGAAATCGGCCGTAGTTTCCTGTCTGCACTTCTATCGTTGCTGACGCCGGTGATTATTATTGCGGGGATATTTGGTGGCGTGTTTACACCGACCGAGGCGGGGGTCATGGCCAGTGCCTACGCCATGTTTTTATCAATGGTTGTCTATCGTGAGGTTAAGGTATCCGACCTTCCTGAGATAATATGGGAAACATTGGTCCATACGGTACGGGTCATGTTCGTTATTGCTGCCGCCGGCTTCTTTGGCTGGCTGTTGATACACCAACGCATTCCCAATCAGTTGGTGGAGACCATGCTTTCCCTCTCCGAGAGTCCAGCAATAATAATGGCTATTATCGTTGCTATCTTGCTGGTCCTGGGGATGTTTCTGGAAGGTATCGCGGTCATCGTACTAACCGTGCCTTTGTTTCTTCCTGTCGTAACACAGATTGGCGTTGATCCGGTGCATTTCGGCGTGATCATGATCATGTGTTCGATGGTCGGTTTGCTGACGCCTCCCGTGGGTATGGTTCTCTTTGCAACATCGTCGATTGCCAAAATCAGCGTCGGCCGCTTGTCGCGTGCCTTGACGCCTTACTTGATTGGTCTTTTCGTGGTGTTGATGGCCGTCGTCATGATTCCAGCGATATCGACATGGCTGCCTGATCTGGTGATGAACTCATGAATAAACTTGATCGAGTGGTGGGCCAACTCCTGCGCGCGATTGCCTCGTTCTGTTTGGCAGCGTTATTCATCCTGCTGTTTTCAAGCGTCATTGCGCGCAGCTTTCAACTTGCGAGCTTCGCATGGCTGGATGAGGTGGTAAGGGGCTTGTTTTCCTGGATGGTATTCATGGGCTCCTCTGCCTTATGGCGAGAGCGGGGACACTTCAGAGTAGATTGGCTCGAGCAGGTGATAGGGCAAAAGCGTGCGGCACCTTTGCTCAGGGCCTTTCTGGCATTTCTATCCCTTGGGTTCATGCTCGCCATGACGTGGTACGGATGGGAGCTGACGGCACGGAGCAGTGCAGTAACGCCTGTACTGAACCTTCCGACGGGGCTTTTCTATGCCGCTATCCCCATCTCGGGAACATTGATGATGATTTACTCATTGCGTGATCTGTTTGAATCGATCGCGGACGTTAAAGCGCCATTTTCTACCATGATGAAGGAGAAGTAAGATGATCTACGATCTAAGAACATACACCTGCCGCCCGGGTACCATCAAGAAACACATGAAGCTCTATGAAGACCACGGGTGGAAGGTGCAGAGTAAACACCTAGGTTATCCCGTTGTTTATGGGGCGGTTGAAACGGGTGATGTCAACTCCTATGTGCATGTCTGGATGTACGAGGATGCGGCCGACCGCGCAGCCAAGCGCCAGAAGCTACAGGCAGACCCGGAGTGGAAAGAATATCTCGCGAAAAGCGCCGAGGCGGGGTACCTGGTCAGCCAGGAGAACAAGATACTCGTCGCCGCGCCTTTCTTTGATCCCTTTCACGTAAAGAAGGTCGAAGGGTAGTACATAGGAAATAGTGACTTTTGATGTGATCGACTTTTGATGGAAATACTTTCTAGTCGACTAAAATATATGTTTCGATATGGCAATGGGCTCCTTTTCTCACCGAGATAAGGAGCTTTTTGTCGAACTGGGGGATTGATGTCGGGGACCGTGGGTCGATGAAGCGGCTTCACACTGTTTTTTGTTTCCTGGCCGTGCCCGCCGGCGAACTGCCAGAATCGCCCAGTGAGCTTCGTGTCGGGATGACCGCGTGTCCTCGCATTGCGGGCGGGGTCGATCGCCAAGGGGGGCGCCATGCAATGCCATCTATCCAAAGACGTGAGGCGCTCCACCATGACAGCGGACTCAACGAGCCAACAGATGGTGGTGTCGTTCCCTTGTCTGGCTGAAGCGGCAAGCAGGCTGAACCGGTTGCGTGAGCCTGACCGCCGTTGTCACCCAGTTTCGGCCCGATGGCCAAGCACCGAGTGAGTGATTCGCCCTGGTGCCTTGGTGTTTCAGCCAGTGGTTAGAGTGTCGGCCCGGAATCCTCGCCACCGCTGCTCTGGTAGAACCAATCATCGGCGAAGGGTACGCCATCGGTATCGTTGGCATCGACGCGGGCAATCTGACCGCGGCCGAATACCGGCTGTTTGGTGCCATCTCTTGCTGGATCGACGTACTGCTCGAACCACGCAACCATGCGCTGTTCCAGCTCTGCCGCGATATCGGCATGCTCGGGGGAGTGGATGAGGTCGTTGAGTTCGTCTGGATCCTCGGTCATGTCGTAGAGTTCGTTGGGCCAGTCACCCACGCGCCAGATAAACTTCCAACGGCTGTCGCGGAGCATTCGCACGGGTCCATATTCGTCGAACACCACGACATCCCGGCTTTGCGTGTCATCTGGCCCCGTCAGGATGGGCAGAAACGACCTTCCAGGCAGATTGTCGCCGACCTTCGCATCGATGCCGAGGTACTCGAGCAAGGTCGGGCAGAAATCGTAGTGACTGACGAGTACCGTCGAGGCTCTTGGTGTGATCTTGCCGGGCTGGGCCATGATAAAGGGCACGCGAACCGCCTGGTCGTACATATTCTGCGGGTAGGTCGCGTTGCCTTTGCCGTAGATGCCGTGGTGGCCAAGGCTCATGCCATTGTCGCTGGTGAAGATGACCAGAGTATCTTCGGTGAGGCCGAGATCCTCGAGCCTGGCCAGGACCCGTCCGATCGCCGCGTCGGCTGCGGTCAGTGAGGTGCAGTAGCCCTGGATCATCTCGTTGACGTCTTCCTGGGGATAGACGCCGTTGTTGATCTGATCGGGATGGCGCGGCAGGCGAGGGAAGGTGGAAAACTCACAATCGTCGTACTGGCTCCAGACCTCGCGTGGATGCTGTGACTTGTGCCAGGGCCGGTGGGGAGCGGAAAAATTCAAGGACAGGAAGAAGGGACGGTCTTCTCCGGCACGGGACTCGAGATAGTGGGTCGCCTCGTCGGCCAGGAAGTCCGTAAGATAACCCGGGACTATCTCTTCGACGCCGTTGCGGTACATTCTGGCGCCGTAATAGCTGTCGGAGCCTTTCGGCATGGTGATCCAGTGGGTGAATCCTTTCTGGGGATGTGCGCTGTCACCCAGATGCCACTTGCCGATCAAGGCGCAGTCGTAGCCGTTGTCATGAAGCACGTCACTGAATCCCAGCATGCCTTGCAGGTATTCGACGGACCTGTCGCCATTCTTGTCCTCGGAGCCCTGGCGGATCCAGTCGAGCACACCGTGCTGCGACGGGATGCGTCCGGTGAGTAGCGAGGCGCGGGCAGGGGAGCACACCGGAGAAACACAGTAGCAGTTGACGAAATCCACTCCGCTACGCGCCAGAGCGTCGATATGGGGGGTCTGGACTTCCTGATTGCCGCGCGTTCCCAGGCTCCAGAAGCCCATGTCGTCGGCCAGGATCATTATCACGTTGGGTTGCTTATCCATATTGTTCTCCTCGCATGCGTGATGGATGACTGTAGAGCGAGATTTGTATAGACGTCAATAGAACGATCTAACTAGGTGTCAAGTGAGCTAGTATTTGTGGCAGGACGGCGGCATGATTGAGAAAAAGGAGGTCCGATGCGTAAGAAAGTGACGATGGAGATGGTGGCCAAGGCGGCCGGTGTGTCTCGGGCGACCGTATCGCTTGTCGCGCGAAATTCGCCACTGGTGTCGGATGCGACTCGCGAGCTGATCACCAAGACCATGAAAGATATGGATTATGTCGCTGATCGTGCGGCCGCTCGGCTGCGCAGTAATAGCAGCGGTACGGTGGGGCTGATCGTTCCAAACCTGATTAATCCGTTTTTCATTGATTTCCTGGCGGGCGCCGAGCGGACCATGGCCGACGAAGGTCGGGTCATCCTGTTGGCCAACAGCTATGACGACACGGAGCGTCAGGAGGATATCCTGCAGAGGTTCCGGGAGCATTCGGTCGACGGCATCATCCTGTGTCCGGCCGTAGGCACCCCACCGGAGCTACTTTCACGCATTGCCAACTGGGGTATTCCGGTGATCCAGGCCATGCGCGCAGTCTCTCCGACCGAGTCTGACTATGCCGGGACCGACAACGCCAGCGGCATGCTTAGCGCCGTTCGGCATCTGACCTCCCTTGGACACCAACGCATTGTTTTTGTGTCTGTTTCGTCCAGGTCGTCGGCTCGGTCCGAGCGTGTTGGCGCCTTCCATCAGGGGTTGGCCGAGGCCGACGGTGTCGAGGGAACCATCATCGAGACCGAGTTCTCGCTCGACGGCGCCATCGAGGCGGGGGCCCGCATCAAGGACGAAGCCGCTGATGCCACCGGCATCATCTGCTTCAACGATATCGTCGCTGCTGGGGTGATGCAGGGGCTACGCCAGAGCGGCGCAGTACCAGGCGAGACGCATGCCATCATCGGCTTTGGCGATCTGCCCGTGGCGCGGATGGCGTATCCGCAGTTGACGACGGTGGCAACGAACCCCGGCAACACGGGATCAAGCGCATCCACTCTTTTAGCGCGCCGTCTGGGCAAGCCGGAGGCGCCTTTCGAGCGTGTTCTTACCGTTCCCTCCCTGGTGGTTCGCGGCAGTACCTTCGCCCTGTAGTGGACAGTCGACGGTAGTGCTTACAGGCTACTTCGCTGTTTCTGCTTGCTATTTTTCGTCTAAATCACTCTCGCTGGAGCGGCTCGATGCTACCGGCGAGTGGTAGTGCGATCCTCCTTCGCCCTCCCGGTAGTCTCCCCTTGTCGGCGCTTGCTGCGGTATCGCCGACCCAAGCGGCAGGAGGCCTGAGATGTAGGCTTCTACGACTATTGATATCAAGCCTGGCGCCCGGCGAGTTTCCTGCTGTTCCGGCGTCGAAGAAGTTCTCGAATGCGCTAGAAATATCCATGTTTAACAGTGTTGTAGGTTCATATTCGACAACGCTAACAGATGGCTTGACGAAGGTGCCGGCAGCGATGGCCCTTGGCGTGAACCGGCCTCCTACCTTGACATTGTGTAAGGTGCAATTTAGAACGATATAAACAACAAGGAGGACCAACATGTACGATTTCAATTTTCAGCCAGTCTTCGCGAGCTGGGATGCGCTGCTCGTCGGGGCACTGCTGACCATTCGGCTATCGGCCACCGCGATGGTGTTCGGGCTGGGGATCTCGATTCTCGGTGCCGTCGCCCGCACGTCACATGTTCGACCCCTGCGAATGATCGTGGCGTCCTATGTCGAGGTCATCCGCAACACGCCCTTCATCGTACAGATCTATTTCATCTTCTTTGGCCTGCCGGCGGCTGGCATCACGCTTTCCCCGAACACCGCGGCGCTAATGGCGCTGACGATCAACGTCGGCGCATACGGCACCGAGATCGTACGATCCGGTATCGAAGCGATTCCGCGCGGCCAGATCGAAGCGGGGCGGGCGTTGGCACTCAGCCCGTTCAACATCTTTCGCCATGTGGTCATCAAGCCTGCGCTTCGCACGATATACCCCTCGCTGACCAGCCAGTTCATCTACCTGATGCTGATGTCGAGTGTGGTCTCGGTCATCTCGGCAAGCGACCTCGCTTCTGTCGGCGCCGACATCAACGCCGCGACCTTCGCAAGCTTTGAGGTCTATCTGGTGCTGACCGCCGCCTACCTGGCGATGGCGCTGGGCTTCTCGGGCGTATTCGCGCTCATCCGTCGCAAACTCTTCACCTACCCTGTGAGCTGACGCCATGATTCGTGAATTCTCGACCGCCGACATACTTTTCATGGCCTCCGCCGTGCGCTGGACGCTCCTGCTGTCGCTTATCGCCTTTGGATGCGGCGCGATTGGGGGCTTGCTGATCGCCGCCATGCGTACCTCCGGCTACAAGATGGTGAGCACTGCTGCAGCCTTGTATATCCAGTTGTTCCGGGGCACTCCGCTGCTCATGCAACTCTTCCTGATCTACTTCGGTTTCTCGGTGTCCAGCTTTCCGGTCAGCCCCCTCACCGCTGCCGCGGTGGGCCTCACCCTGCATGCCAGCGCCTTCCTTGGTGAAATCTGGCGAGGCGCCATCGAGGCCGTGCCGGGTGGGCAGACCGAAGCGTCGAAGGCCCTTGCGCTCAGCTACGTCAACCGGATGCGTCATATCATCCTGCCCCAGGCGATCAAGATCGCCACGCCCGCCACCGTCGGTTTTTCGGTACAGCTGATCAAGGGCACCTCGCTCGCCTCGATCATCGGCTTCACCGAGTTGACCCGCGCCGGACAGATCGTCAACAACGCCACGTTCTCGCCGATTCTGGTCTTTGGCACGATTGCCATTTTCTATTTTCTGTTGTGTTGTCCGCTGTCGATGTTCGCCAAGCGACTCGAAGCGCGGATGAGACTCTCAACCGTTCGATAATCCCCTAAGGAGCATAAAAAGATGATAAAAATAAAACATCTTGTCGCCAGTACCGCCTTGACCCTCATGGCCGTCGGGACACAAGCATCCGCCGTCGCTGCTGAACTCACCGACATCCAGGAGTCCGGCAAGCTACGTGTCGGCATGCTGGTCGATTTCCCCCCCTTTGGTGTGCTCGATACATCAGGCAATCCCGATGGCTATGATGCCGCCGTGGCAACCGAACTGGCGGAAAGCCTCGGCGTCGATTTGCAGATCGTGCCGGTGACAGGGCCTAACCGTATCCCTTACCTGCTGTCCGGCCAGGTCGACGTTCTTGTGGCGTCCCTTGGCATTACACCGGCTCGTTCTGAAAAGGTGGATTTCTCTGACCCTTACGCGGCCATCAGTATTGCCGTGTACGGCGATGCGTCCAAGGAAGTCGAATCGAAAGCGGACCTGGCCGACTACATCGTGGGCGTAGCCCGGGGCTCCACCCAGGAAAAGGGCGTCGTCGAGGCGGCCCCGGAGGGCACGGAAATCCGTCGCTTCGATGATGGTGCCGGTGCAGTACAGGCGCTGATGTCGGGCCAGGTCGACCTTCTAGGCGCCTCCAACGTAGTGATGGGAGAAGTGATCGCCGTCACCGGTGGCCGTTTCGAGAAGAAGCTCGATCTGTCCAACCAGCTCCAGGGTATCAGCGTGGCGCCAGGCTCCGACGAGCTGCTGGAGCAGATCAACAGCTACCTCGCCCAGATCAAGTCCGATGGCACCCTGAACGACATCCACCAGGAGTGGCTGGGTGAGCCGCTTCCGGATTACCTGAACAAGTAAGCCAATAATTGGGGACTGCCAATGTCTGCACAAGCTGTCGTGATGCAGGATGTCGTGAAGTACTACGGCGAGTTTGCCGCCCTGACTGACGTCAACCTGTCCGTCGAGTCGGGTGAGCGTATCGTCATCTGCGGCCCATCCGGGTCAGGGAAGTCCACCCTGATCCGCACCATCAACCAGCTCGAAGAGATACATTCGGGCACGATCGTCGTCGACGGGATCGAGCTTACCGCGGGAGGCAAGAACGTTGCCAAGGTACGCGAAGACGTCGGCATGGTGTTTCAGAGCTTTAATCTGTTTCCTCATATGACGGTGCTGGAGAACTGCATCCTGTCACCGATGAAGACCAAGAAGGTCAGTCGTGCCGAAGCCGAGAAGACCGCTCGTCACTACCTCGAGCGAGTCAAGATCCCCGAGCAGGCCGACAAGTATCCGGCGCAGCTCTCCGGTGGGCAGCAACAGCGCGTGGCCATCGCACGGGCTCTGTGCATGAAGCCACGGATCATGCTGTTTGACGAGCCGACCTCTGCGCTCGATCCGGAGATGGTGAAGGAGGTACTGGATACGATGATCGATCTGGCCGGGGAGGGCATGACGATGATGTGCGTGACCCATGAAATGGAATTTGCCAAGGCCGTGGCCGATCGTATCGTCTTCATGGACGCGGGCAAGATCGTCGAGATCAACGAACCGACCGGGTTCTTCACCAACCCGCAGAACGAACGGCTGCAGAACTTCCTGGGTCAGATCACCTGAGCTGACAAAAGACCAGGCCTCCCTGCCGGTGCGTGCCGGCAGGGGGCGTCCTGCTTGGAACAGAGGGACGCATGGCCTTCCATGCAAGGTGAGTGCTTTCTCTCCGGTTGAATACTCGCCATGGCAATGGTGTCAGTACACGTAGTAGCGTATTCCCGATGTGAAGATGCTTTCATAATCTTCATCCGGGGAAAATACGTAGCTCGGGACGACCTCCGAGAAGACCGAAATATCGATCGGCGTCATCAGCTCAATGCCGATGGGAAGCCTGACTCCCCAGCGTTCGTTGGTATTGTTGCTCTTGTTCTCGAAGCCGTAGTCTTCTTGTCCTTTGAGCAACATGATCCCTGCGCCGGCGTAGAAGATGGGAGTTATACGTGCTAGCAGGTCCTTGGGTGATGTGTACAGGTGCGCATCCAGATGAAGCATGAATGAGTCGTCAAAGTCTGTGTGGGCGCCAAGCTCTGCACTGAAGTTTTCGTAAAATGCCTTGTCCGAGTAGTGTAGCTGTTCGTTGTTGTAATTTGCGATGCCGATGCCAAAGTGTAGCGTATCGCTGGCCCCCATGGTTGGCGCAAGGAATAGAACCGTCGCGATCGGAAGGGTCATGATATGCATTGCTTTTGCTCTCTTGTTTTTTCTGGTTTTGTCGTCTTGTCGAGATTTTTATATTTGCCATCCGATAGATGTTTCTTTTTCTGAGACTGCCCATAATTTCTCGGCGACGGCCCTGTCCCAGACAAATGGTTTGATCTCACATTTTCCGACTGGCCCTATCCAGTTAAATAAGCCGTAAGGACCATAATAAGCTTGCTGTTCGAGGTTTTTAGTGGTGGCACACATCACTTCCGGGTAGGCGCCTCTTTCCGCTGTTTGCACCATCGGTGATTTTGCCATCAACGAAAAGATCAAACGTGACGCCACATTGGCCTTTTCGTTTATCAGGGAAGTCCGGGATGCACCAGGATGGCACACATATACTTTTATGTTTTTCCCTGCCTCTGTTGTTCTTCTCTGTAACTCGTAAGCAAATATCATCTGAGCTAGCTTGCTATGGCAGTAAGTGCTGTTTGGGTGGTAATTCTTGTTCCAGTTCATATCATCGAACTGGATGGTTTTTAAGCCCATCTTGTAGCCTTCACTGCCAACTACGACTATGCGCCCGTTCGAATCATCGATTCGCTGGTAGAGCAGTCCACAAAGAAGGAAATGGCCGTAGTGGTTTACGCCGAGATGACTTTCAAAACCATCCTGAGTAAATTCCTGCCTGGCGACCTGTGCAATAGCACCGTTACAGATAAGGGCATCAATTCGGGGGAGCGTTGCCAGTACTTCTGCCGATGCTTTACGCACCGAGTCAAGCGAAGCAAGATCCAGTCGAACGAACGTTGCTTGTACCTCTCTACCGAATTCTTGTTTCAGTGCTGCTATCGCTGCTTCCGATTTTTCGACACTACGATTCATCATCACCACCCCGGCGCCTTTGGACACCAGAATGCGCGCCGCCTGAAAGCCCGTACCTGAGTTGGCTCCAGTAATCACATAGGTGTTTCCCTGCAGGGACTCGAGTTGATCTGGTGTCCAGCCCTTCGCTAGGGATTTTTTTGTACACATTTTCGTGTCTCCAATTCTAGCCAGACCGACTAGTCGAACAGTGTCTGGAGTTTGTGGCGCCAATGATAACTCTCGGTTATGCGTGAATGTAGACCAGATAATCTCTAAAACATGCCTATTCGTATCACTTCGTTGACTTTTTCTCTTTTGGTTGATAATTTTCCTCCACTAAGTTATTCGAGTTTTGTCGAATGAGCAGGCACAAGATAAAAGCGCTTGTCGAAAGCAGGCTTCACGAAGATGGGGTGATGGAAACGGGGGTATCGGGCGTTCAGATATTCCGTGTTACTGAGGCGCTTCATTGTACTCCTGCCGTCTACGAACCTAGCGTGATCGCGATCGTAGGTGGTTCCAAGGAAGCCATCGTGAATGGCAGGCGATATGTGTATGACAGCAGCCAATACATGTGTTGCCCCATTTCGTTGCCGGTCGAGGCAGGTACCCCGGCTGCCTCCCCAGAAAATCCCTTGTTGGGTGTGTCTATTTCCCTGAATACTAAAGTGATGAAAGAAATAGTTATTCAGGTAGAAAGCACCGCAGCGGGGGCTGAAAAACCTCGTGGGGATTCTTTGTCGCAAAGCGTATCGCTCGCCCGATGGGATGATGGATTTTCTGAAGCACTGTTACGCGTGTTGCAACTAGGTGATAGCAAGACGCAGACCGAGGTTCTCGGAGAAGGGCGCCTTCGCGAGTTGTACTATGCCGTTTTGATGGGAGATGCCGGGGCTTCGGCGAGGCTCGCTTTTGGAGTCGGCAACGAGATTGCCAGAGCCATCGAATATTTACAGTCCCGCCTCGATGAAACTGTCACCATTGACGAAATCGTTTCGTATGTGGGGATGAGTCGTGCTGTTTTTCATCGAAAATTCAAGCAGGCGACCACGATGTCACCCATTCAGTTCGTGAAAACGATGCGGCTGAACAGCGCCGCCATGAAGATTGCTGCGGGAATGAACGTGAGCGAAGCGTCAATGGCGGTCGGATACGCAAGTGCTTCGCAATTCAGTCGAGAGTTCAAACGACTGTATGGAAAGTCCCCCAAGCAGTGGAGCCAATACCAGGCGCTTGCCAGGGGCTAGAGAAGTGGCGGGCATTCAGGTTTCAGGGGGAGAGCCCCAAGCGAGAGCACCGAGCGCGTCACACCTGCTCGCCATTGTCTTGCCCGCTTCGATGGGTATCGATATTGGGTCGACCAGGAGGGGATTTCGCCGACGGTGGTAAACCCGGCTCGCAGGGCAGCACGCGCTGCCCTGCGTGTGTGAGTGGTAACTTATCCGAGCACGCCCTGGCTACGCAGGTAGTCGTCGTAGCTGCCGCTGAAGTCGACGATGCCATCGTCCTTCATCTCGATGACGCGGGTGGCCAGTGAGCCGACGAATTCGCGGTCGTGGCTGACGAAGATCAGGGTGCCGGGATAGTGCTCGAGCGCCAGGTTGAGCGCCTCGATGGACTCCATGTCGAGGTGGTTGGTGGGCTCGTCCATCACCAGCACGTTGGGGTTCTGCAGCGAGAGCTTGCCGAACAGCATGCGTCCCTGTTCGCCACCTGAAATCACCTTCACCGACTTGCCGATATCATCATTGGAGAACAGCATCCGCCCGAGGGCGCCGCGCACGATCTGCTCACCGGCGGTGGTCCACTGCTGCATCCATTCGAACAGGGTTTCGCCCCCCTCGAAGTCCGCCGCGTGGTCCTGGGCGAAATAGCCCACTTCGGCGGCGTCGGTCCATTTGACCTCACCGGCGTCGGGCTCCATCGCGCCGACCAGGCAGTTGAGCAGGGTGGTCTTGCCGATGCCGTTGGGGCCGATGATGGCGACCCGCTCTCCGGCTTCAATACGCAGCCCAAAGCGCTCGAACAGGACATTGTCGTCCCAGGCCTTGGACAGCGCTTCCACTTCCAGCGCCTGGCGGTGGATCTTCTTGTTCTGCTCGAAGCGAATGAACGGACTGATCCGTGATGACGGCTTGATCTCGTCGAGCTGGATCTTGTCGATCCTGCGCTGGCGTGAGGTCGCCTGCTTGGCCTTGGAGGCATTGGCCGAGAAGCGACTGACGAACTGCTTCAGCTCGGCAATTTCTGCCTTTTTCTTGGCGTTTTCGGACTGCAGACGTTCACGCGCCTGGGTGGCCGCGGTCATGTACTCGTCATAGTTGCCGGGGAACAGCTGCAGCTCGCCGTAGTCCAGATCCGCCATGTGCGTGCACACACTGTTCAGGAAGTGGCGATCGTGGGAGATGATGATCATGGTCGACGAGCGCGCACGAAGAATGTCCTCGAGCCAGCGAATCGTGTTGATGTCCAGGTGGTTGGTCGGCTCATCGAGCAGCAGCACGTCGGGGTCGCTGAACAGCGCCTGGGCGAGCAGTACGCGCAGTTTCCAGCCCGGTGCCACCACACTCATCGGCTGGTCGTGCTGCTCAAGCGGAATCCCCAGACCCAGCAGCAGCTCACCGGCACGAGCCTCGGCGGTGTAGCCGTCGAGCTCGGCGTAGCGGACTTCGAGGTCTGCCACCGCCATGCCGTCTTCTTCGCTCATCTCGGCCTGGGAGTAGATGCGCTCGCGCTCAGCGGTCACGCTCCAGAGTTCTTCGTTGCCCATGATGACGGTGTCGATGACACGTTCGTCCTCGAAGGCGAACTGGTCCTGGCGCAACTTGCCCAGGCGAGTGGTGGCGTCCTTCATCACCTGGCCGCTGGTCGGCTCGAGGTCGCCCCCGAGGATCTTCATCAGGGTCGACTTGCCACAGCCGTTGGCCCCGATCAGACCGTAGCGGTGGCCCTGGCCGAATTTGACAGAAACGTTTTCAAACAGCGGCTTGGGGCCAAACTGCATGGTGATGTTGGCGGTAGAGAGCACGGCGGAGTATCTCGCGGGATGAACATGAATGAGAGACTTGGGCCGGCACGGCAAGGGGCTTCGACCAAAGTGGAGGGCGCATTGTACGCGTCTGACCCGGTGGCTAGCTACTCGAGAACCGGTCGGCACAGGCAGCTGCCGGCCGGCGGGGCAGGGAAGGCCTTTGAAACGTGGAGTGAATCTTGGCGGTACGTCGTGAGAGGAGAGGGTTGGCAGGCTCGGTTTAGCCTCGCGTGTTGGTGGGCGTGTGTAAACGGGTGAAGCGGTCCCGTGATACCGTCAAGTGCTTGTCCAGCTCCCGCTCGGCCAGGAAGGTGTTGCGCTTCAGGGCGTTGGCAATATCGTAGTGCCCGGCGTTGGATAGATCGAAGGTGCGGGTCATGTTGTTGCGAGCGAGGCGGATCTTGTCTGCCACCAGGCGATAGGAGTCGATGAGATATTGATTGCCGGAAGATTCGATCAAGGTCATGTGATATTGGTAATCGAACGCTTCATAGCTCAGCCAGTCTTCTTTCGAGATGGCCTCATCCATCTGATGGCACAGGGTCAACAGACTGTCTGAGAGGGATAGCACATCTCGAGACATGTGCAGGGCGCCAATCTCCATCATCTTTCGGTACGCCATGAGCTGTTCAAGCTCGGTCAGCGTGGGGTTCCAGATCCTGTTGCCGCTCTTGGGTGAAATGGTGATCAGCCCTTCATGCTGCAGGCGTTTCAACGCCTCGCCTACCGGGCTGCGTCCAATCCCGAGGCCCTCGGTCAATTCCTTGATCGAGATCTTCTGGTCCAGGGCATAGGTGCCTTTCAGGACGCGATCCTTGATGATGGTATATGCCTGCTGCGACATCGACTCGGCACCGTCGGCCATCCTTCTTCTCCTGTTCTTGCTCTTCAGACCGTATCCGTTCCGCCGTGACAACGGGCGAGGTGCCAATGACACCAAGCCCGTGTGTTTTACTGTCGATCGTGGACTTAGTCCAGTTCGGGCGATACTGCGCCGGTATTGACTGGTGCATCGATGCCAGTGGTGGTCGGTGTTAGATACTTCTTGCCATCGATATCTCGCACCGCCGTTTCGTTGAACAGATCCCGATTCAGCATCAGCATGAAGCTACGTCCAACGATGGCGATGACGAAGCACAGCGGGAACCCCGTCAGGATCGATATCGTCTGTAGTGGCGTCAAGCTTTCCGGATTGAGGAAGTAGAGCGCTGTGGAGACCAGCCCGACCAGCACCAGCCAGAAAGACGCGTTATAGCGTGACGCCTCCTGCTCGGGAAGCAGGGTCTTTTGCGTCGCCGAGGCTAGTGAATAGCCGACCGCACATTGACCGCTGACATAGGACAGCAGGGCTACCAGACCGAACACCACGATGAACAGTCCTGCGGCAGGCAGTTGCTCGAGCATGGCCTTCACCACCTCGCCGCGACCCGCCTCGTTCATCACCGCGATGAGGTCCAGTTGGCCGCTGGTCTGGAGGTGGATGCCGAATGCCGGAAAGACCATGTAGAACACCATGCAGCCCAGCGACCCGGCCACCAGGCCGGCGAAGACGATTCCCCGAATGGTCCTGCCACGCGATATCTTGGCGATGAAAAGTCCGTAAGGCAGGGCGTAGACGACCCACCAGGAGAAGTAGAAGATCGTCCAGGCTTGGGGAAAGCCGGTATTGCGAATAACGTCTGTGGCGAAGCTCATGTAGACGAAGTTCTGGAGCATCAGGCCCAGCCCGTCTACCGATTGGTTGAGCGTGAAAGACAGCGGGCCACACGCCAGGACGCCCACCAGCAAGGCAATATCCAGGCGGACGTTGAAATTGGACAGACGAGCGACGCCTTTCTGCAGGCCGAGGATCAGCGCCATCATGGGAATGGCGGTCCACAGAAATATCACGAAGACGTCGAGTACCGGGTTGCCTGCCTGCATGCCAAATGCGTAGGCGAAGGTACTCGAAATAAGCGGCGTGCCAAGGGCGATCGACGTCATGACGCCGCCGATGATGCCGAACATATACAGAAAGTTGATGGCGTGACCGACCAGGCCATCGGCCCAGCGCCCTAGCACCGGGCGAGTCAGTTCACTGAGTTTCAGGTTGCGTTGCTTGCGGACATACATGGCATAGCCGATCGGTACCGCGCAGGCGATATACCAGGCCCATGCCGAGGGGCCCCAGTGAAACATGCCGAACGCGCTGGCCCAGCGTGCCGCCTCTGCACTCCCGGGCTCGGCGCCGAAGGGAGGCGACTGCATGATCCAGATCCATTCGGCGGCGCTGAGGTACAGCAGGCTACCGCCGGTGCCCGAGGTGAAGATCATGCCCAGCCAGGTGAGGGTCGAGAATTCTGGACGAGTGTCGCGGTCTCCCAGAACCACCTTGCCGTAACGCGACATCGCCAGATACAGGCAGAAGCTGATCGCGCCGATGGTGGCCAGCAGGAAGAACCAGCCAAGTTCGTTGGTGGTGAAGGCGTGAATCTGATGGAGGAGGCTCCCGCTCTGCTCGGGCCAGAGGGAAAAGACCAGAGCCAGTAGCAGGGTGAGGAGGAGTGCAGGCATGAACACCGCTGGATCGATGCCGGCGATTTCCTTTCTTATTTTCTGATAGCGCATGGGCGAAGCCTTTGCAGGTGAAAACAAAAACCCTGTCGAAGCAGGGGGCAGGCGTGTTGTGGCTATCTAAAATGCTAGTTTAGGGGTTGTCTTTCAACTGCTGTGCGAGGGTGATGTCGTGTTAGAGTGAGGGATGTGACTGATCGATCCATAAAATTCGTATAAAAAACAAATATATAAATGTTTTGTTTGTTTTGGTTAAAGCTTTCTCGCTACGACAAAAGTCTATGCTTTTGTGATGACTATGGCTATTCCATGTCTTCACAACACCAAATCTAGAATGTTAGATTATGGCCAGTCATCACCTTTCCTGGCTGGAGCAGCCCGCATGGTTTCAGAGGTCGACATCATCATCATTGGAGCAGGCTCCGCCGGCTGTGTACTGGCGGAAAGGCTGTCACAGGATTGCGATCGACAGGTGCTGGTGATCGAGGCAGGAGCACGCGGCAAGACGCCGACAATCTCGGTGCCGGCAGGGTTCGTCCATCACTTCAACAGTCCCCGCTACAACTACTGCTATCGCTCCGAACCTGAGCCCGAGCTGGGGCAGCAGCGGGTTTACCAGCCCCGGGGGAAGGGGGTTGGTGGCTCCGGTGCGATCAACGCCATGATCTACGTGCGTGGTGATCGGCGAGACTTCGATGACTGGGCTGCGGTCAGCTCTCCACGTTGGTCCTATGACGCTGTCCTGCCCTATTTTCGGCGCCTGGAGCGACACCATAGCGAGGACACACGGTATCACGGTCGTGATGGAAGCATTGGGGTCCTTTCCACCCGGGATAGCGCCCCCGAGCTTTGCCATGCCTTCTTCGCTGCCTGTGACGCGTCTGGACTGCCGAATAATCATGACTTCAACGGCGAGCGCCTGGATGGCTATGGCTTCTACGACATGAATGTTCGGGCCGGCCTGCGTTCATCGAGCGCTCGGGAATACCTGACCCCGGCGCTGAAGCGCTCGAATCTGTCGCTGATGACGCAGACCCAGGCGAGGCGACTGGTGTTCGAGGGGCGACGTGCCGTCGGTGTCGAGGTCGCGTGCGGTGGCGAACGACGCATGATCAAGGCCCGCCAGGAGGTAATCCTGTGTGCCGGAGCGGTGGATTCCCCGAAGTTGTTGCAGCTTTCTGGCGTTGGTGACGCCAAGGCGTTGGCGCGACTGGGCATCGACAGTGTCATCGACAACCCCAGAGTTGGGCAGAATCTGCAGGATCACTTGTGCGGCAGTCTGTTCTTCGAGAGTCGCGAGCCGACACTCAACGTGACGCTTGGCCGGCTGACGGGCAAGTTGCGGGCTGGCTGGGACTACGTGAGTCGCCGCCAAGGTCCGTTGGCCTTTGGCGTCAAGCACGCTGGCGCCTTTGTCCCCCTCGAGCGGACGAGGGTGTCGGGTCACGGGGAGCACTCGGTGCAAGAGAGTGGCGACGGTCACGCCAAGGCGCAGGTGTTCTTCAATCCCATCTCCTACGCCCTGCCGGAGGAGGCCGGGGGGCGCCTGGTGTTGCATCGGCACGCCGAGGTGTCGCTTTTCTACAATGTCTGCCGACCCTACAGTCGCGGCTCCGTGACGCTCAAGAGCGCTGACCCCGACGATGCGCCGGCAATTCACAATCGTTACCTGTCCGATGCTCGTGACAAGGCAGAACTGCTCGCGGCCTTTCGTCAGGTACGCAGTCTGGCCAGCGCGGGGCCGCTCAAGGACATCCTGGTCGATCACCGCGGTTACGCCGATATGCACAGTGACGAGGCCATTCTCGACGACTTCCGGGCGTCGTGCGGGTCGATCTACCACCTCTGCGGAAGCTGCGCCATGGGTACCCGGCTCGAGAATTCGGTCGTCGACCCGTCACTCAAGGTTCACGGAGCCGAGGGCCTGAGGGTCGTCGACGCGTCCATCTTTCCCAACATTACCTCCGGCAATACCCAAGCCCCCACCTTGATGGTGGCCGAGGTGGCCGCCGACATCATTCGCCAGTCCTGGAACACTTAGATGAAAATCAAGAAGGTCGAATCTTTCTACAGCGAGGACGTTGGTATCGTCCGCGTCACCATGGCCGACGGCAGCCAGGGCGTGGGCCAGGTGTCCACCTACAACGCCGACATCAGTGTCGAGATCATGCATCGTCAGGTGGTTCCCTGGTTCGAGGGGCGCGACATCAACGGGATTGATGATATCGCTGACAGCGTGGCCCTGGTGCTGGAACGCCAGCACAAGTTTCTGGGCTCCTATCTCTATCGCGCGCTGTGCGGTGTCGAGACGGCGCTGTGGGACTGGCTCGGCAAGGCTCATGACAAGACGGTCTGCGAGCTACTCGGTGGTACGGTTCGACCGCTCAGGGTCTATGCCTCCAGCATGAAGCGCGACATTACCCCCGAGCAGGAAGCTGAACGCTTTCTACGCTTGCGTGATCGCCACGGCTATGACGCTTTCAAGTTTCGTGTGGGCGCCGAGTGCGGTCGTAACCAGGATGAATGGCCGGGGCGCACGGAGGCGATCATCCCAACCATTCGTCGAGCCATGGGGCCTGACGTCGACCTGCTGGCCGACGCCAACAGCTGCTTTCGACCGGAGCGCGCCATCGAGGTAGGGCGTCTTCTGCAGGACAATGGCATCCAGCATTTCGAAGAACCCTGCCCCTATTGGGAAATGGAGTGGACTCGCCAGGTCACGGCCGCGCTGTCGCTGGACGTGACAGGGGGCGAGCAGGATCACTATCTGCCGGCCTGGCAGAAGATGATCGATGACCGCGTGGTCGACGTGCTGCAGCCAGACATCTGCTATATGGGCGGCATCACACGCACCCTTCAGGTGGTGGAAATGGCCCGCAAGGCTGGGCGTGTCGTGACCCCTCACACCGCGAATCTCAGCTTGGTGACCATCTTCACCCTGCACCTTCAAGGGGCCATCGACAATGCTGGCCCTTATCTCGAGTTTTCCATCGAGGAAGACGACTACTATCCCTGGCAGTACGGCATCTATGACAACTTCCCGGTGGCCAAGGATGGCAAGGTTGCCATCCCCGACGAGCCAGGCTGGGGCATCCGCGTGCGCCAGGACTGGCTGGAATCCGCCCACTACCGAGCGAGCGAATTGACATGACAGCACTCAAGACTCTTTGCGAGAAAGCCGGCGTGATCGATCCGACGCCGCACCTTACGCCGCAGCACTTCATTGACGGGCGGTGGCATACGTCTACCTCGGGCGAGACTATCGAGGTTACCGATCCCGGCAGCGAAAGCACGATTGCACACATCGCCAGGGGCACCCCGGAAGACGTCGAGGCTGCGGTAACCGGCAGCCAGCGTGCCTTCGAACACTGGCGCCGCCTTGCGCCTGCCGCGCGGGCCGAGCACCTCTTTCGTCTCGCCGACACGGTGCGGCGTACTAGCGAACTGCTCTCGGTCATCGAGTGTCTGGATTCGGGCAAACCCTACGCCGAGGCCGAAGCCGATATTCAAGGGGCGGCATCACAGCTCGCCTACTATGCAGGGCTAGCCGACAAGATCGAGGGAAGCACCACCCCCCTGGGCGACGGGTTTGTCTCGATCAATCGCCGCGAGCCGGTGGGGGTGACCGCCCACGTCGCTCCGTGGAACTTTCCGCTGTTGACCGCCGTACGCGGGATCGCCCCGGCACTGGCGGCCGGCTGTACCGCGGTCGTCAAACCGTCCGAGCTGACGTCGCTGTCCACGCTGGTCATGGCGTCCTTGTTCAGCGAAGCCGGCCTGCCCGACGGTGTGGTCAATGTCGTGACCGGCTATGGTCACGATATTGGCGATGCCCTGACGTCCCATCGTCTGGTTCAGCACGTGACCTTTACCGGTTCGGTTGCGACCGGGAAGCAGGTAATGAAATCGGCTGCCGACAATGTTTCCAGCGTGCTGCTGGAGCTTGGCGGCAAGTCCCCTGCCGTGGTGCTGGCCGACGCCGATATCGACAAGGTCGCCGAGGACATGGTCTGGGCGATCTACTACAACGCAGGCCAGGTATGCACCGCCGGTTCGCGCCTGGTGATCCATGAGTCCCAGCACGAAGCCTTCATGCAGGCCTTTCTGCCACGCGTGGCGGAGCTGACATTGGGACATGGCCTCAAGGGACGAGACATCGGCGCTATCAACTCCGCCGGCCACTTGGCCAAGATTGCCTCCTTCGTCGACGACGCCAAGGCGCGCGGCTTGACCATCCGCTGTGGCGGAAATGTTACCCGTGACCCTGAGAGCGGCAAGGGGCTCTTCTTTGAGCCCACCGTGATTGATCGACTGGAGCGTGATGATCGACTGGTGCAGGAAGAGATCTTTGGTCCGGTCCTGGCGGTGCAGGTGGTCGCCAGCGATGAGGAAGCCCTCTCGATTGCCAATGGCACCGACTACGGCCTTGCCGCCTGTGTCTACAGCCGCGATGTCGCCAGGGCGCTTAGACTTGCCGCCGAGATCGATGCAGGTCAGGTCACCATCAACCAGTACTTTGCCGGCGGAATATACGCACCGGTCGGTGGCACCAAGCACTCAGGGTTTGGCCGAGAAAAGGGCCTTTTGGCACTCGACAATTACCTGAGGAACAAGAACGTGACGGTCAAGCTCTAGGGCTTGTCTGAAAAGTGCCTGCGCTCGGTAATACGGCGTTAAAAATCGGATCAAAATGCTCATTTACACCCCGTAAACTGTGCTTTCTCACCGATTTTTGCCTTGTCTAACCTTCGCTCGTCGACTTTTCGGACAGCGCCTAGCGTCCCTGGACGGCTGAATGATACCGCGCCACCCGTGTGGTGGTGCGGTATCGAGCGCTGTTCACCCGTATTCCCCATGCAAAACGCTCGGCCGGGTGGTACTTGGCCGAGCGCCCCTCTTGTCTGGCATCTGCCTGCCGATTCCCTCACCATATCCCCTTCAGATCACCGCTCCCTTCGCGGCGCGCTCGCCAACCGCCTGCCTTGCACTGGATGGCTGGTGCTATCTGCCGTTGTCTGTCACCCCAGGGGCGTCCCTGTAAACTACCCGGCCCATCACATCTTCTGCCTATGAACCCCAACCCCGCTTCCATGAAGTCGCTGATCGCCTTCGAGACCACGGCCCGGCTCGGCTCCATGACCGCCGCCGCGGAGGCCGAGCGAACCACCCAGCCGACCATCTCCCAGCGAATCCGGGGGCTGGAGGAATACCTGGGGTTGGTACTGTTCGACCGGCACGGCGGCCGGCTGAGCCTGACCGTCGAGGGCGAGCGCTTCTACCGCGAGATGGCGCCGAGTCTCACCACCCTCAGAGACACCTGTGATCGCTTCGTGCGCCACGGCCAGGGGCCAGCGCCAACGGTCGTCATCGCAGCCGACGCGGGTTTTACCCACCTGTGGCTGTTGCCTCGGCTACCGGCTCTCAAGCGGGCCTTTCCCGACTTCAGCTTTCACCTGATGCCGATCGACCGCTCGGACGATCCGCAGCTGCTGGCCGCCGACATCGCGATTCGTTTCGGGCCTTATCTGCCCCAGGAAGAGGGGCAGTTGGTGGCCCGGGAGGCGGTCTTCCCGGTGTGCAGCCCAGACTACGCGCAGGCACATGGGCTATCCGGCCCCCTGTCAGCACAGGACCTGTCACGGCTCTCGCTGTTGCACCAGGACATCAGGAATCCGCGTTGGCTCGACTGGGCCCAGTGGTGCCGCCATGCGGGGCTCACTCCACCCCCGGCGGAGGATATCTTCGCCTACCACAACTACGCGCTGTTGCTGAACGCGGCGCTGGCGCATCAGGGCGTGGCGCTGGGCTGGTCGAACCTGGTCGAGGAGTATCTGGTCACCGGCCAGCTCACTGCCCTGGGACCGCAGGTTACGCGGGAAGACTATGGCTACTGGCTGAGCGTCAAGCACCAGCGCAGCGCGGTCACGGAGCCGGTCAGGGACTGGCTGCTGGACGCGGTGCATCGTGGTGAGGGTGCCACCTCGGGAGACCCGGGGCGGTTGCGCTGAGGGGGCGCCAGATCGGGGCAGATAAGACGCACTGAGGTAACGCAGGGCGTGCGTTGGGCGTGGATGCGTTCGCCATGGTGATGGCAAAGGTGCAGAGAGGAAGAGAGGATAGAGAGGGGCGGGGCCCAGGACCCCGTGCCCGATGTGGGCACGGGGCGGCCTGTCAGCGCCGGCGCGGGCGCAGTCGGAACCCTTGGCGATAGGGATCGCCGGGTTCGCGGAACAGCGAGAGTAGCACGCCGAGGGTCATGACCAGGATGACCACGCTGACCGGCAGGGCGGCAGCGATCAGGGCGGTCTGCAGGGCGGAAAGCCCACCGACCACCAGCAGCACGGCGGCCACCAGGCCGATCACCACACCCCAGAAGACGCGGAACAGCTTGGGCGGATTATCATCGCCCAGCGACAGGATGGTGGTCAGCACCAGGGTGCCGGAGTCGGATGAGGTGATGAACCAGCTCATCAGCAGGAACACCATCATGGCCGACAGCACCCAGCCGAAGACGCCAGAGCCGACGATCCCGTCCGCGGTGGCGAACAGCGCAGACGGCAGATCCCAGGCGCGCACCATCTCCATGA
The DNA here is from genome assembly GCF_030733595.1 of Halomonas sp. MMSF_3323. Taxonomy (NCBI): domain Bacteria; kingdom Pseudomonadati; phylum Pseudomonadota; class Gammaproteobacteria; order Oceanospirillales; family Halomonadaceae; genus Halomonas; species Halomonas sp. MMSF_3323. Next base: position 34,103 of record NZ_JASHIT010000048.1, read on the forward strand.
TGCCGGCAGTGCCGGCGCCACCGGCGGCGTTCAGCTCCTGGTGGATGGCGTTGCCGCCGAAGATGACCAGCCAGACAAAGGCCAGCAGTGTCGGTACCAGCAGCACACCGAGGACGAATTCGCGCAGGGTGCGGCCCTTGGAGATGCGAGCGATGAACAGCCCGACGAAGGGAGCCCAGGCGAGCCACCAGCCCCAGTAGAAGATGGTCCAGGCCTGCTGCCATTCGCTGGTACCGGATTGCTCGGCGTACCACAGGCCCATGGGAATGACCTCGGTGGCGTAGTCCGCCAGCGTCTCGCCGAAGGTCTGGATCAGCCACAGGGTCGGCCCGCCGAACAGGAAGATGCCGATCACGACCGCGGATACCCAGATGTTGAGCACCGAGATGATGCGGATGCCCTTCTGCACGCCGCTGACCACCGAGATGATCGACAGCGTCGAGATCACCGCGATCAGCACCAGTTGGGTCGGCAGGCCATCGTCGATGCCGAACAGCTTTTCCAGTCCCACGCCCATCTGGCTGACGCCGAGTCCCAGCGAGGTGGCCACACCAAACACGCAGCCCAGCACGCCGAAGATGTCGAACAGATGCCCGGCGGGCCCGAAGATGCGATCGCCGATAAAGGGGTAAAGCGCCGATCTTAACGCCAGCGGCAGGCCCTTGCGGTAGGCGAAGTAGGCCAGCGACATGCCGACGATGACGTAGATCGCCCAGCCGTGCAGCCCCCTAATGGAAGACCGTCACCCGCAGCGCGTCGATGGCGCGCTCATGCCCGATGGCGGTGGCCCCGGCCATATCGGCGTGGGGGTTGTTGGGGTAGCCGAAGGAGTCGGTGTTATCGAGATAGAAGATTGGCTCGGCGACACCGAAGAACAGGATGCCGATACCGATGCCGGCGGAGAACAGCATCGAGAACCAGGCGAAGTTGCTGAACTCCGGTCGGCTGTCGTCGGTGCCCAGGCGGATGCTGCCGTAGCGACTGCAGACGATAAAGGCGCAGACCACCAGCAGGGCGACCACGGTCACCAGGTAGTAGCCGCTGAAGGTGCCCTCGATCCAGGCGCGTGCGGTGCCGAAGACCACGGCGGCGGTGTCGGAACTGAGACCGGTGAACAGTACGAAGAGCAGGATCAGTGCCCCTGACGTGATCGTCATGCCGCGGTGCATGCCCTGGAAGGGGCCGCGTTGTTCGAGTTCGGTCACCTTGTAGTCGGTGCCCATTACCGCGTGGGGATTGTCGTCGGGGGGAGACCCCGGGGAAGATGATTCTGGAGTAGCGATAGTCTGTGTCCTCTTGAGCCGGACCTCGGGCCGGCGATCCCGCTGCCGCTACCGTGAGCGGCCTTGTCGGCGCCGCGTCAGACCTGTGGCTCATGGCTCCAGCGGATGCTCCTCGCCGATCACCTCCGGATCGAAGGGCTGGCGAGCGAAGATGTGCCGCAGCATGGGCTCGAAGTGTTCCAGTGGTGGCGTCGGATAGTCCGGATCGAACGCCGCCTGATCGTAGCGTTCACAGAAGTCCACGCAACTCTGGTACCAGGGATGGTCCCGGTAGCGATCGCGTTCGTGCGGATCCTCTCCGAAGTGGTGCGCATAGTACACTTTTTGAAACAGTCCGTGGTGATGGATCACCCAGGTCACTTCGGCGCGCACATAGGGCCGGATGATGGCGGCGGCCAGCTGGGAGTGGTTGTAGGGCGCCAGGTCGTCACCGAGATCGTGCAGCAGCGCGGCCACGATCATGTCCTCGTCGGCACCGTCGGCTTCGGCCCGTGCCGCCGACTGCAGCGAGTGTTCCAGGCGCGTCACCTGGTAGCCGCTCAGGCTGTTCTCGAGTCGGCGCAGCGCGTCCAGCAGGCGGTCGACCAACCCCTGGTTGAAGTTATCTTCGAGTTGCTCGAGAAAGACGTATTCCTCTCGAGTCCCGTCCTTCATCTGGCGAAACGTGACCTTTTCCATTCAGGCGACCTGGCGGTCTCAATGAGCAAGTGCAACACCTGATCGATCAGGTACGCTATCGCTATGACTCATTGCTACCACCACCTTA
>NZ_JASHIT010000049.1:0-34714 GCF_030733595.1 Halomonas sp. MMSF_3323
GGTCGTCCTGGCGAATCATGATGAATGCGGTGGCCTAGAACGGGGCTCGACCGGGGTTTGAATGAGGCAAGGCGACCCGCAGCACGACCTGCAGCATAGACGCTCGATCTCGGATCCGTTTCCGAGGGAAGATCGCCTTTCGGTGATCTGCTAAGCTCGGCGGCTTGTTGCCCGCCTGTTCGCGTGTCGGAAGGCTCGGGCGGTCTTTTTCTTATTCGCCGCCCGGGCGGCGTTTGTGCCATCAGGATATCGCCGTGCGTGACCAGCCCTCGTTCTCGTCTTCTACCCCCGCCTCGACGCTTGACTCGCCCCTCGACTCGCCCCTTGCTTCAACTCTTTCCACCAATATTGGCCGCATTCCTTCGCTGGACCTTGAGGCCCGCCGCCTGGCCTGTGCTCGTCTCGATAGCCTGACCAAGCCCCCCGGCAGCCTGGGGCGACTCGAGAAGCTGGCAGCTGATCTGGCGGCGATGACCGGCGAGCCGTTACCCCGGGTCGACCCTGCGGCCATCATCGTATTTGCCGCCGACCACGGAGTGGCCGCGGAAGGCGTGTCGGCCTTTCCGCCTTCGGTCACCGCTCAGATGGTCGCCAACTTCGCCCAGGGGGGCGCCGCCATCAACGTGTTCGCCCGCCAGATCAACGCCCGGCTCGAAGTCGTCGACGTGGGCGTAGCCACGCCCAGCGACCAGGTGCCGGGCGTGGTGCTCGATCGGGTGCGCGCGGGCAGCGGCAATATCTCCTGCGAGGACGCCATGAGTCCCGACGAAGTAGAAGCGGCGCTTGAGGTCGGCACTCGTGCCGTCGAGCGCGCCCGCGCCGCAGGGGCCCGCTGTGTCATCCTGGGGGAGATGGGCATCGCCAACACCACCGCCAGCAGCGCTCTGCTGGCCGCCTTTACCGGTCTTTCCGTCGAGGCGGTGGTGGGGCGCGGCACCGGTATCGACGACGCCCGCCTGGCCCACAAGCGCAAGGTCATTGCCAGAGCGCTGGCCCGGGGCACTGGCGATACCGCCCTCGATACCCTGGCGCGTCTGGGCGGTCTCGAGATCGCCGCCATGGCGGGGGCCTGCCTGGCCGCTGCAGCGGGCCGCACGCCGGTGCTGGTGGACGGCTTTATCGCCACAGTGGCGGCCCTGGCCGCCACCCGGCTGGCGCCTGGCGTGCGCGACTACCTGGTGTTTAGCCATCGCAGCGATGAGGCCGGTCACGGTGAGGCGCTGGCCGCACTCGGTGGTGAGCCGCTGTTGTCGCTTGGCCTGCGCCTTGGTGAAGGCAGCGGTGCGGCCCTGGCCTATCCGCTGCTCGCCAGTGCCTGCGCCATGCTCAGCGAGATGGCGACCTTCGCCGACGCCGGGGTCGAGGGTGGCCCGTCGGCATGAGGCGAGCAGACGTCGTGAGAGTAGATGACGACAGCGCGGCCAAGGGCTGGTGGTTCCCATGACGCTGCCGCCACTGAGCCCTGAGTTGCTGGCGTTGGCGCTCGCCGCCCTGGTGCTGGACCTGTGGCTGGGGGATCCACTCTGGTTGCCGCATCCGGTGGTCGGCATGGGCCGACTGATCGGCGCCCTGGAAGCGCGGCTCAACCGTGGCAGGCCGCAGGCGCGTCGAGCCAAGGGCGTGGTGCTCACGCTGGTGGTCGTGGGGCTTGTATGGGCGCTGGCCTACCTGGCGATTGGCCTTGCCGGTGTCGTCTCGCCCTGGCTGGCGCTGGTGGTGGAGGGCGTGCTGTTGTGGACCTGCCTTGCCTGCCGGGGTCTGGTGCAGGCCGCCCGTGCGGTGGCCTCACCGCTGGCAAGGGGCGATCTGTATCAGGCGCGGCGTGCGGTCTCGGCCATCGTCGGGCGCGATACCCGGGCGCTTGACGAGGCAGGGGTGAGCCGAGCCTGCGTCGAGAGCGTGGCCGAAAATACCGTCGATGGCATCACCGCGCCGCTGTTCTGGGCCCTGCTCGGCGGTGCGCCCCTGGCCTTGGCCTACAAGGCAGCCAATACTCTGGATTCCATGGTCGGCCATCGCAGTGATCGCTACCGCGAGTTTGGCTGGGCCTCGGCTCGCTTCGACGATCTGGTCAACCTGCTGCCGGCTCGGCTGACGGCGTGGGCCATGTGGTGTTTTGCTGCGGTGGTTCCGGGGCTGCATAGGCGCGGCGCCTGGTCGGCGACATGCCGGCAGGCACCGGCTCACCCCAGTCCCAACGCCGGCTGGCCGGAGGCCATGGTGGCCAATCTGCTCGGCGTCGAGCTGGGCGGGGTAAACCGCTACGGCGATCAGATCAGCGACCGGGCGCGGCTGGGCTCGCCCACCGAGACGTTAAAGGCGCGTCACATCGACGCCGCGATTCGCTGTCTCTACGCCGGCACGGCGGGCGTGCTGACACTGCTGGCCTTGATCATCCTGGTGCTGGAGGCCGTGCGATGACATCGACCCACAATCAGCATCTGAGCGACACAAGCGCGAGCCAGACGCCAACGCAGGGCCAAGGCTCTTGCTGGCCTGATCACGGCGGCCAGGGCACGGCGCTGCTCGACAGACTTGGCCTGCCATCGGTGGCACCGACCATGGATGTGAGCGCGAGCCTCAATCCGCTGGGCCCGCCGGCCTGGCTTGCTGATTGGCTCGCCCGCGCCATGAACGAGGTGCGTCACTATCCTGACCCCGAACACCGGGATGCCGTGGCGGCCCTGGCGGCGTCTCTGGGGATAGCGCCACCGTCGTTGGTGTTGACCAATGGCGGCGCCGAGGCGATCCACCTGGTGGCCCGGGCCTATCGTCGCGCCCGCGCCTTGATCATCGAGCCGACCTTCGGCGAGTACGCCCGGGCATGCCGCCTCAACGACATCGAGATCGAGCGTTTGCAGCTCAGCGGAGATGACTTCCGGCTGGACGTCGAGGCGCTCTCGGCGCGCCTTGCCGCTGTCGATCTGGTGTTTGTGTGTCGCCCCAACAATCCCACCGGCACGCGCCTTCCCAGAAGTGACGTGGAAGCGCTGGTGGCGGCGGCCAGGCGCAGCGACACCCTGGTGGTCATCGACGAAGCCTTCGTCGACTTTGCCGACGACGAAGCCCCGCTCACCGATCTGGTTGAACAGGGCGAGCCGCTGGTGCTATTGCGCTCGCTGACCAAGTTTTACGCCCTGGCGGGGCTGCGGCTTGGCTATCTGGTGGCGTCCCCGCAGCGCTGTCGGGCGCTGCAACACCACCAGGTGGCCTGGAGCGTCAACGGCCTGGCTGCCGCCGTAGTGCCCGAGCTGCTGGCCGATGGCGACTTTGCGTGTCGCACGCGCGACTGGCTTCACTCCGAGCGCGCCTACCTGACGGCAGGCCTGCGCGATCTGGGCCTGACGGTGGTGGACTCCCAGGCCAATTACGTGCTTTTCAGGCCGCCGGGCCAGCCGTCGCAGGCCAATGGCGAAGCCTTGTTAACGTATCTGGCCCGTCATGGCTGTCTGGCTCGCCACACCCACACCTTCAGTGGGTTGGACGGCGCCTGGATTCGCGTGGCGCTGCAACTCCGCGCCGACAATGATCGTCTGCTGAGATGGCTTGGCGACTGGTTCGGCGACGGGCTCGATTCCTTGTCGCAGCAGGGCGACGCCCAGTCTCGAGGAGAGCAGCGATGATCGCCTTTGTCAGCGGTGGCGTGCGTTCGGGCAAGAGTCACGTGGCCGAACAGGCGGCGCTGGCGCTTTACGCCGACAAGCTCCAGAGGAAGCTCTGGTACCTGGCGACCGCCATGGCGGAGGAGGGCGAGATGGCCACGCGGGTGGCGCGCCACCAGGCCAGGCGTGACAGCCGCTGGCATACGCTGGAGGCACCGCAGGACCTGTTGGCCGCCTGGCGTCAGGTGGGCACAGGCGACACCGTGCTGCTGGATTGCCTGACGCTGTGGTCGAGTCAGCGCCTGTTTGCCGACGGCCTTGAGCGTGACGCCCGGCGCGCTGCGGCGAGAGACGCCTTTAACCAACTAGCAGCGCTGCTCGGGGACGCTCGCCGACGTGATATCGCGCTGGTGGTCGTATCCAACGACCTCAACGAGGAATTGCCGCCGAAGGACGCCCTGGTGCGCTGGTACCTGAGCGAGCTCCAGCGTCTGCACCTGCTGTTGGCGCGGTGCGCCGATCGGGTGGTGGAGGTGGTCGCGGGGCAGAGCATCGAGTGGAAGCCGGCGGGGGAACGTCCCGCTGACGTGAAGGCAGGGGCGGGCAACAGGCTGGGTAGAGGAGAATCGCGTGAGTGATCAAAGGCCGCGAGTGCTGCCGGTGCTGGCCGGGCTGGGGCTGGCGATCCAGTTTCTGACCCGGATACCGTTGCCGGTGATGATCGACTGGAACGGCGCCAACCGCCGCTGGGCGGCGCGTTGCTACCCGCTGGTGGGGCTCTTGATCGGCGTGCTGCTGGCCGTGGCCGCCGCGCTGACCTCAGCGCTGCCCACGTCGATCCAGACACTGGTGCTGCTGACGCTGTGGGTGGCGCTATCCGGTGGGCTGCATCTGGACGGCGTGATGGACCTGGCCGATGCGCTGGGCAGCAATGCGCCGCTCGAGCGCCGCTGGCAGATCATGAAGGACCCGCAGGTCGGCAGTTTTGGCGTGCTGACGCTGGTGTTCCTGCTGTCCTGGAAGGCGGTCCTGTTGTGGTGGTGGCTCACGACCGATGGGGCTCTGCTGTGGCTGGTCGTGGTACCCGCCCTGGCCAGAGCCAGCGCGGTGGCGCTGCTGATCGGCGTGCCCGCTGCTCGGCCCGAGGGACTCGCCCATAGCTGGCAGCAGGGCCTTGGCTGGCGCGACCTGGTGCTTGCCCTGGTTCCTCTTCTGGTGGTGGTTTCCGCGGGACTGCTGCTGGAGCCGGGCGGGACGAACGTAGCCGGGCTGGTGGGACTTCTGCTCGCCAGCGGGGGCTTTACCTGGGTCTTCGCCCGGGGGATGATCCGAGCCTTTCACGGCATCAACGGCGATATGCTGGGCAGTGCCATCGAGGGAGGAGAACTATGGCTTCTGATGTGTGTCTTGAGCTGGTGGTGGTTCGCCACGGGCTGACCCAGTGGAACCTGGACAAGCGCTATCAGGGCCAGCGCGATATCGAGCTGTTGATGCCCGACGCCCTGGCCGATATGGATCGGTTGCGCCTGGAACTGGAAGGGGAGCGCTTCGACGCTGTGGTGTCGAGCGACCTGACCCGCTGCCGCCAGACCCTGGCCCATATCGCCGAGGGACGCGGCTGGCCGGAGCCTCGCCTGGACCAACGCCTGCGCGAGAACGACTTTGGCGAGTTCGAGGGGCGCAACTGGGAAGAGCTCAAGGACGATCCGGTCTACCGGGAGTGGATCGACAGCGCCGGTGAGCTGGCGCCTCCCGGTGGTGAATCCGCCCAGGACCTGCGTGACCGGCTGGCGTTGGCCCTTGGCGCCATCTTCGATGCCGCCGTCGAGGCCGGCCATCGGCGCGTGCTGGTGGTCACCCACGGCGGGGTGATCCGCGAGCTGCGCCGAGAGTTCGAGGGCGTGCCGTTCTGGGAGGGCGTCGTCGGTCAGGCCGCCGGTCGGCGCTGGACACTCATTCGACAGGCAGAGGGCATCACATGCACGTCTTCATCGGCGGTACCGCGTCAGGCAAGCGTCAGCGGGTAGCCGAGCGCTACCCCGAGGCACGTTGGCGTGACGCCGACGAGATGATGAGACGGGTGCCCGGTGCTGGCGTCGGTCCCAGCCCCGGTGCTGGCGCTGGTCCCGCCATCGACGATGGCGACACCGTCGTCATCAGCGGCTGGCTTGCCTGGCTCGAGGCCGAACTTGAGAACGAACGTGAGAACGAGTCGGCAAGCGCCGACGATGACCGGCTGGGCCGGCGCTGGCGCGAGGTCTTTGCCGGCTGGGCCAGTTCGCCGGGACGGCGCGTGCTAGTGCTGGAAGAAGTGGGGCGCGGCATCGTCCCGGTGGACCCGGCCCAGCGCCGCCTGCGTGATCTGATGGGCTGGCTGTCCCAGGACGCGGTGCGCCTGGCAAGCCAGGCACACTATGTACGCCATGGCCTGACCATGCGGCTCGATGGGAAGGAGGCTGCCGCAGCGGGCCGAGCGGACTGAGCGGACGAGCCGGCATGGCCCCCATCGAATAAGCCGAACGGCGCTTTTCGTTGACGCCCGCTGTGCCGATTGCTAGCTTACGCGCACTCTCAGGTGCCCCGAAACGTGCCAGCATGACCACGGCGTCAGTCCTTTCTGACGCAAGACGCCGTGGCCAGAAGTAGACACGAGGGGTGAAACGGGAAGTCGGTGCCAATCCGACGCTGCCCCCGCAACGGTGATCGAGTTAAGCGCGCTCACCACGCCACTGTGACAGGGTCCTTGACCCCTGATGCGACCGGACCCTGTGTCCCGCTCAGCCAGTCACGGGAAGGCGAACGCGCCGAACCATCGAAACGCTTCGATGGTTCATCTCGTCAGCCCGGAGACCGGCCTGAAGAGCCATGCCAAGGGGCGGTGGGGTCCCGACGCGCAGCGCTTGCCTGTCAGTTTGGTGTTCTTGACGCTCCCGGGTGTCCTGTCCAGCGTTCTGTGTCCCCTGTTCGCTCCTCGGCCTTCGAGGGTCTACGCCGTGCGGGTGCGCACGGTATCAAGGGATACACCATGTCGTCTGCTTTGTTCGCCCCTGCTCGCCTTTCTGTTGCCTGCCGCGCCCGCGGCCTGCGTCTGTGTGTCGGCCTTGCCGCTGCCCCCTGGTTACTGGTGAGCCAGGCCAGTGCCCAGCAATCCGCTTCCTCCGACGTGACGACCGCCGAGCCGTCCTCCGTCGAACAGGCCTCTATCGAGCCCGCCACCGAACTCGACCCGCTGGTGGTGTCGGCGACGCTTTCGCCGCGTACCGCCAGTCAATCGCTGTCCTCGGTCAGCGTCATCGATGAAGAGGCGCTAAGGCGCCGCGATCCGGTCAGCATTACCGACGCCCTGCGTGGCCAGCCCGGTGTGGATATTTCCACCAACGGTGGCTTCGGCAAGCAGGCGAGCGTCTATATCCGTGGTACCGGCAGCACCGCCTCGGTGATGATGATCGACGGTATCCGCCTGCGCTCCGCCACCAATGGCGGGCCTGCCTGGCAGTACCTGGAGCCGCGCATGTTCGAGCGTATCGAGGTGGTACGCGGTCCCCGCGGTGCGCTCTACGGCGCCGACGCGGTGGGCGGGGTGGTTCAGCTGTTCACCGACAAGCCCGATGAACAGGGACCGACGCCCAGCGTGCAGCTCGGTACCGGCTCCTTCAATACCCAGCGGGCCTCAGCCAGTCTGTCGGGCCGCGAGGGCGGCACCTCCTACCAGTTCAGCGCCACCCGCCTGGACAGCGACGGCACCGAGATTCGCGACGGTGGCGAGGACAAGGCCTACGACAACACCTCGGGTCTGGTGAGTCTGTCCCACACCTTCGACAACGGCGCCAACCTCGGGCTGCTGGGACTGCGCGCCCGCGGCAACACCGAGTACGAAGGCGGCGACTCCGACTATGTGCAGCAGGTGGCGGGTGTCTACGCCGAGGTGCCGGTGACCGATATCTGGTCGTCGCGTCTTACCCTGAGCGAGGCCCGCGATGAGCTGGAGGACCACTCCGAGCCCAACGACTTTGGGCCTGGAAGCACCACCGAGTTCGACACCGAGACCCATACCGTTCGCTGGGACAATACCCTGCAACTCGGTGCCCACGAGCTGATCGCCGGTGCCGAGTATCTGGAAGACAAGGTCGACAGCACCACCGATTACGAAGAGACCAGCCGCGACAACGTGGCGGTGTTTGCCCAGGCACTGATGGACTTCCATCCGTTCTCGTTGCAGGCGGGCCTGCGCCACGACGACAACGAGGCCTACGATGAAGAGGTCACCGGCCACCTGGCGCTGGGCTACGCCCTCGACGATCAGCACACCCTGCGTGCCAGCTACGGTACCGCCTTCCGCGCCCCGACCTTCAACGAGCTGTACTTTCCCGGCTTTGGCAACAGCGATCTTGACCCCGAGGAGTCCGAGACCTGGGAGCTTGGACTGCGTGGTCAGTACCAGCGGCTCTACTGGGATCTGGCGCTCTACCAGACCAACGTCGACGACCTGATCGCCAATGAGTTGAGGGGCAGCCGCTTTGCCCCCTTCAATGTCGACGAGGCGCGTATTCGTGGGGTCGAGCTTGCCACCGGGCTTGAGCTCGACCAGTGGACCCTGGCCGCCAGCGTCGCCTATACCGACCCGGAAGACCGTGACACCGGCAAGCAGCTGATTCGCCGCGCCAGCCAGACCCTGCGCCTGGACGCCGATCGCCAGCTGGGTGACTGGAATCTGGGGGCCTCCTTCGTCGCCCAGGACCACCGCTACAATGACGTCGACAACGACGAGCGTCTGGCCGGCTACGGCACCCTGGACCTGCGCGCCGGCTGGGCCTTTGCGCCGGACTGGAAGGCCAACCTGACGCTCGAGAACGTCTTCGATCGCGAGTACGCCACCTCGCGTGCGTCTGCCTTTCAAGGTGGCTGGGACTACGAAAACCCCGGACGTGCCGCCTACCTGAGCGTCGGCTTCAACCTGTGATCATCCACCGCTCGCTTGTCTCGGCCAGCATCGGCCTGGTGCTGTCGGCGCTGACCAGTGCCGCCATGGCGTTCTCTTCGCCCGACGGGGACGGCGACATCTGTGTTGTCGATGACACCGAGCGGGAGCTATGCCTGGCGGCGCCGGCAGAGCGTATCGTGGCGCTGTCGCCCAGCGTCACCGAGATGCTGTTCGCGGCGGGGGCCGGCGAGCGGGTGGTGGGGGTAGTCAGCTTCAGCGACTATCCCGAGGCCGCGCGCTCGCTGCCCCAGGTGGGCAGCTACGATCGACTCGACCTCGAGTCGCTGTTGGCGCTTGACCCCGACCTGGTGGTGGCCTGGGCCGGCGGTAATCCTGGACAGCAGGTCGAACGCCTGGATGAACTCGGGCTGCCGGTGTTCCGCTCGGACGCGGCCAACTTCGAGCAGATCGCCACGACGCTTGAGCGGTTCGGTCGCCTGGCCGGTTCGGCGGATACCGGCGACACCGCGGCCCGGGAGCTGCGAGAATCGGTGGCGGCCCTCGGCGAACGCTACGTTGACGCAGCACCGGTCGAGGTCTTCTATCAGGTATGGGAGCAGCCGCTGATGACCGTCAACGGTGAGCACTGGATCAGTCGGGCGCTGTCACTTTGTGGCGGCGCCAATCTATTCGCCGACGAGGCGCCGCTGGTGCCTCGACTGTCGCGGGAGGCGGTGCTGGCCGCGGACCCGGAAGTCATCATCACCGGCGGCATGGGCAAGGCGGACTCCACCTGGCTCGATGCCTGGCGCCAGTGGCCGCAGATGACCGCGGTGGCCCGCGACAACCTCTACTTCATCAACCCCGACCTGGTGCAGCGTGCGACGCCGCGCCTGGTCGAGGGCACCCGAACCCTGTGCCAACATCTGGACTCTGCCCGTGAGCGCCGCTGACTCCAGCGCTACCTGGCGGCCCAGCCGGCGACGTCGTCCGCTGGGCCTGCTGGCTCTGCTCGGTGTGGTGTCGGTGGTGCTGGCCGTGTCGGTGGGCAGCGTCGCGCTGTCACCGATGGAGCTGTGGCTGACGCTGACCGGGCAGGGCAGCCCCCTCCACCAGACCCTGGTGTGGGAGCTGCGCCTGCCCCGTGCGCTGGCCGCCTTCGGTACCGGGGCCTTGCTGGCCCTGGCCGGCGCCTTGATGCAGGTACTGCTGCGCAATCCATTGGCCGACCCCTATGTGCTCGGGCTCTCCGGCGGGGCCTCGGTGGCGGCGCTGTGTGCCATGCTGGCTGGCCTTGGCGCGGCGCTGGTCTCGGCCTCGGCCTTTGCCGGTGCGCTGGTGTCGATCCTGGTGGTATTTGGCCTGGCCCATGGCAGCGGCAGCTGGTCGCCGGCGCGCCTGCTGCTCACAGGGGTCGTCATGGCCTCCGGCTGGGGCGCGATCATCACCTTCCTGCTGGCGGTAAGCCCGGTAGAAGAGCTGCCGGGCATGCTCTACTGGCTGATGGGCGACATGGCCTACGCCCGCAGCCCCTGGCCGGTACTGGTGATCGCCGCGCTGTCGGCGCTGGTGCTGGTGCCACTGGGGCGGACCCTCAACGTGCTTGCCCGCGGCGGCCAGCAGGCGCTGGCGCTGGGCGTGGCGGTGCGCCCGCTGGAATGGGGACTGTATCTGGCGGCGAGCCTGGCCACCGCCACCGCGGTGACCACCGCCGGATCGGTGGGGTTCGTCGGCCTGATGGTGCCGCATATGCTGCGCCTTCGCCTGGGGGCCGACCAGCGTCTGATCCTGCCCGCCTCGCTGCTGGCCGGCGGCTGCCTGCTGACCCTGGCCGATACCCTGGCGCGAACCCTGATCGCTCCCCAGCAGTTGCCGGTAGGGGTGATCACCGCGTTGATCGGGGTGCCGAGCTTTCTCTACCTGCTGCATCGCAGCCACGGCAAGGGATAGGGGGCGCTCATGGCTGTCAGACCCGCATCCACCGACCAGGCGCTGCCAGTTTGTTCGCTGTCCTGCGAAGCGCTGGTGATCGACGTGCCCGGCAGGGCGGACGGTCAGCCGCTGTCGTTTTCCATCGAGCCCGGCAGTCGCTGGGGCATTCTCGGGCCCAACGGCGCCGGCAAGAGCACGCTTTTGCATACCCTTGCCGGGCTCAGGGCGCCGCGTCATGGGCGCTTGAGGCTTGATGGCCGGCCTTTGTCTGACTGGCGCCGGCGCGCCGTTGCCCAGCGTCTGGGCGTGGTGTTCCAGGAGCGCCATGACGAGTTTCCGGCCAGCGTGATGGAGACCACGCTGATCGGCCGACATCCCTTCCTCCGGGCCTGGCAGAACGAAAGCGAGGACGACGTCCAACGCGCCCTGGGCGCGCTTGAACGCCTCGATATCGCTCATCTGGCTCACAGGCCGCTGGCGACCCTGTCCGGCGGTGAACGTCAGCGGGTCAGCCTGGCCACGGTACTGACTCAGGCGCCGCAGATCTGGCTGGTGGATGAACCCACCAACCACCTCGACCTGCATCATCAGGTGGCGGCCATGGCGCTGCTCGACGAACAGGCAAGCCAGGGTGCCGCCGTGGTGATGTGCCTGCACGATCTCAATCTGGCGGCGCGCTGGTGCGACCACCTGCTGCTTTTGTATCCCGATGGCGCGGCCTGCTGGGGACCACGCGACGATATGCTGGTGACGTCGGCCCTCGAGCGGCTCTACGACCAGCCGTTGAGCGTCGCCGAGGTCGATGGCGCCGCCGTCTTCATGCCGCGGGTGGCCTCGTCGCTTAACCCGCCGCGCCCCACCAAGGAAGTTTCCCATGACGCACACGTCCCCTACGACGCCATCCCCCACGACACAGACTCCGAAGAACGTTGATCCCGAGCGCCACGCCCGGCGCATGGCCGCCAAGCAGCGGATCATGGCCGCGCGTATCGCCAGTGCCGACAAGGAACAGGGCGTGCTGCTGGTGCTGACAGGCCCCGGCAAGGGCAAGAGTTCATCCGGCTTCGGCATGCTGGCCCGGGCGCTGGGCCACGACATGAAGGTGGGCGTGGTGCAGTTCATCAAGGGCGCCTTTTCCACCGGGGAGGAGGCTTTTTATCGCCGCCAGCCGGGGGTGGCGTTCCACGTCATGGGCGAGGGCTACACCTGGGACACCCAGGACCGGGAGCGCGATGTCGCCGCCGCCGAAGCCGCCTGGGACAAGGCCCGCGAGTTGCTTCAGGATCCCGATATCGCGCTGGTACTGCTCGATGAGCTGAGTATCGCCCTGCGCTACGGTTACCTGGATCTCGACCGGGTGCTGGACGACCTGCAGGCCAGACCGGCGATGCAGCACGTGGTGGTGACCGGGCGCCACGCGCCCCAGGCGCTGATCGAACTGGCCGATACGGTCACCGAGATGAAGGTGGTCAAGCACGCCTTCAAGGATCAAGGCATCAAGGCCCAGAAGGGTATCGAGCTGTAAGGGAGCGCTAGCATGGCAACGCTGATGATCCAGGGCACCACCTCGGATGCCGGAAAGTCCACGGTGGTCGCCGGACTGTGCCGGGTGCTGGCACGGCGCGGGTTCAGCGTAGCCCCGTTCAAGCCCCAGAACATGGCGCTGAACAGTGCCGTCACCGTGGATGGCGGCGAGATCGGTCGCTCCACCGCGCTGCAGGCCCAGGCTGCCCGCGTAGCGCCGCACAGCGACATGAACCCTGTGCTGTTGAAGCCCGAAAGCGACAAGGGCGCCCAGGTCATCCTGGCCGGGCGGGTCCACGGCAGCATGGCCGCGTTGGACTACCACGCCTACAAGACCACCGCTCGACAGACGGTGGTGGACTGCCATCGCCGGCTGTCCAAGCGCTTTGATGTGATCATCGCCGAAGGGGCGGGCAGCCCTGCGGAGGTCAATCTACGCGAAGGTGACATCGTCAACATGGGCTTTGCCGAGGCGGTGGACTGCCCGGTGCTGCTGGTCGGTGATATCGACAGAGGCGGCGTCTTTGCCCAGCTATGCGGCACCTTGGCGCTGGTCAGCGCGTCCGAAAACGCGCGGATCAAGGGCTTTGTGATCAACCGCTTTCGCGGCGATATCGGGCTGCTGGAGCCGGGGCTCGAGTGGCTGGCCGAGCGCGAGGCCAGGCCGGTGCTCGGCGTGCTCCCTTACCTGCAGGGGCTGTGGCTCGACGCAGAGGACAGCCTGTCGCTGGAGCAGCGGCTTGATCACGCAGGGGGCGACATGCTCAAGGTGGTGGTGCCGGCCCTGCCGCGCATCAGCAACCACACCGACCTCGATCCGCTACGCCTGCATCCTCGCGTCAGCCTGAGCCTGGTCGGCCCCGACCAGCCGATGCCCGATGCCGACGTCATCCTGTTGCCGGGCAGCAAGAACACTCGGGCGGACCTGGCCTGGCTGCGCAGCCAAGGGTGGGATGAGCGTATCCGGCGCCATCTGCGTTACGGCGGGCGGGTGCTGGGTGTCTGCGGCGGTTTTCAGATGCTGGGGGAATGGATCGACGATCCTGACGGCATCGAGGGCGAGCCCGGCGGCGTCGAAGGGCTCGGTTGGCTTGCCATGTCCACCACCATGCGCCCCGACAAGCGCCTTAAACGCGTCAGCGGGCGCATCGACACCGCCGACGGCTGCTGCAGCATCCACGGCTACGAGATTCATCAAGGCGTCAGCCGGGGAGAGGCGCTTTCACGGCCATTGATGCGTCTCGAAGGACGAGACGAAGGTGCCGTCAGCCAGGATGGCCAGATCATGGGCACCTACCTGCACGGGCTGTTCGACGGCCCCGACGCCTGCGAAGCATTGCTCGCCCGCCTCGGGCTGCCGGCCGAGGACACCCGCCGGGTGGACCTCGACGCCCACCGCGAACATCAACTCGACCGTCTGGGCGACGCCATCGAGCAGCATCTGGACGTGGAAGCCATACTGAGGCTGGTTGGCTGAAGAATGTGGGGCGGCCGCCCGCGCCGCCTTCTTCAGGCATTCATCGACGCCTGCAGCGGGCCCTTGGCTCTGCAAGCTGTCTCCTGGATATCTGATCGCTTATCTCTACAGGAAGGGGCTCTGAAGGCTGGGCCTGCACCTGATGTCCGCTGGGCCCTGGCGTTTGTCGCTCAGTTTCTTCCCGGCCCATTTGGGCCGGCAATACTGAGTGACGACGTCGCGTGATGATATTCTGCGATGGCGGTGCACCCATCGCTCTATAGCAATCTCGCCTTTCCTGGACATGCGTGGTGCCTTCTTGGGGAACTCGCCCAGTACTGCCGTCACGATGATGGTAAGCCATAAAATGATGAGCTATGAGAAAAACGTCGCCTGGTGACGTGACTTTTTGGATCCATGGACTCGGGTATTCAATTGCCGAAAAGAAGCTATCCTTTGATAGCTACCCGAGGGCCTCTGAATGAAAAGTACATCCTGTATAGCATTTGCATTTTTGCTGATGGTTTTTACCTCCTGCGCGACAGCGGTGGAAAATGAAAGCAGGGAAGAAAGGTTTTCTTTGGTGGCCACTGATATTACGCAGCGCTCAAATGATGAACTGGTCATTTATGAGGTTGCGGGCACATCTTTCCCGATTTCTATTGTCTTCTTCAAGGAATCTGAACGCTCACTTCTCATTGTCAATGATGACAAATGGAGAACTGTTGCGATGGATGGGAGAGTCGAGCCAGCAATGGAGAGTACATACCTTTTTAAAAAGGATCAAAGTCACGTGTTGATGTTTCCGACGTTTACGGAGGAGTTCCCAACATTTCAATTGATTCAGTTTGAGGATGATGGAAACTTCGTTGATTTGGGAATGCATACATACAGCTTTGATGACTTTGTGAAAAAGCAGGACGAAATTCGGAATGGGTCGTATAGAATTCAGGAGTTTGACGAGTCAATTCGAGTGGTGTTGGAGAATGGTCAAAATCTGCTTCTTTCCGAGGTGTGGTTCGACAAGATACCTGTAGAACCAGTGTCCGGAGAGGAAAGGAAGATGTATGAAGCTTTCACTCCAGGAGAAAAAAATACGGATAGACATGTTGTGCAGAGTTATTCCTTCGATATCAATAGGGATGGGGTAGAAGATAAAATCAATGTTTATCGAAACGATGAGTACTCCGATACATACGAGCGTGATTACTTTGGTTTGGCGATAGAGGTTTTCAAGGGGGGCGAGGACGGACTGATTAGTTGGTTAATAAATGAAAATATGGTCTTCCCAGCGCACAATACCTGCGTTGCAGAAGGTTTTGACAGGATTTTTCAGAATGACAGGAATATCGTCATCACTCAGTACACGTGTACAGATTACACTGTGGTTGTTTCTTCAGTGATGACATTTACAATTGAAGATAATGAATTGTATCTAACCGAATATCGGGAGAGTTATTTCGATAAGGCAAATCACAATGCTGAAATCCCGACATGTACGTGGTCGCAATCAGATTTTGGAAAAGTGAGATTTGAAGAAGTTTCCGTCGATTTTATAAATGCGTTGAGATGTGAATGATATGCGCGACTTTATGCAGTTATTCACGCTTTGTTGCCTTCTGTCTCTTGCTGGTTGCAATGAATCTGGAATAAAAGACGACAATGATGAACCGGCTGCTGTCCGTGGCATTCACTGTGACATGCCGCGAGAAGTAGAGCAATATTTAACAAATAATACAGAGAGATGGTCTGTAGTAGAGAGGAATGAATTTGATTCTGAGCTGCTCACCTATTTGAGTGTCGCAGCGCAACGAGAGAATAGCGTTAGCTGCCCCTACTTTATTCGTGGTGACTTCACGGATGACGGTGACGAAGATTATGCTGTGATCCTGCAGAATATCGGTTCGGTGGCTGATGGCCCAGGTGGTTACAAAATTCCGTTTCTTTTGATTTTTAATGGCGACAGAGACAACGCCGATCCATATGTTGTCTATAGAACCGAAGTGTATAGAAATGAAGAGCGGAAAACGGTGATAAAAACCGAAGTAGGCGACGGTATTTTGTCCTATCTAAGTAGCGGAAGTGTTTGTGATAGGGAGGTGGTCATTGTTAATAACTTTGAAAAGTCTAGTTTCTTTACCTATTGGGATCAGCAGAACGGTTCTTATCAGGTTGCGTCATACTCGGATGAAGAACTGTGTGAAAAAGTTAACCCCACAAAAAATGAGTTTTCATTCTATGAAGAGAATGAAAGATATTTTATAACAGATATTGATGTAAACAACGATAATTGTTTGGATAAAGTCGTGAGCAGCAAACCCCATCAAGGGGATGAGTTGCTGATTTTTTAGACATCAACGGTAGCTACGTTCCTAGTCTTGCATCGAAGGATTTTTCTCAACCAGACGGTGGGTTTCATGTGGTGGATATCCAGGGGGATGAAGCTGGCTTTGTAATTACCACTGCCTTTATGGATGGTGGGTATTACGAAACAGAGTACTATATATCTCTTGTCGATGGAAGTTGGATGCTGAATGATACCATTTTTCGGATCTCTTCAGGAAACGAAGAAGATGCCGTTGTTTATGTGTGTACAGTAAAGCAGGACATTGATATGAGCGATCCTGAATTGTTGTATAGGATGGCGAAAATACCGGAGGAAAGTATCAGAAAAGAAGTTTGTCTAATCGAAGATAGGTAAATGGATGAATAAATCAACCTGGATTTCATGCCTCAAGAGTTTGACAGTTAGAGGCGTAGACTGTTAATTAGTCCGAAACCGCCTATTCAACATTGGGGCTTTTCGATACTTCATGAGGACCAGACCCCCTCAAGAAACGCCCTGATGAGTCCGAGCACAGTGTCTGCTTGCTCGCGATGGGGCACGTGGCCACATCCCTCCAGCAATACCATCCGTGACGGCCCTTGAGGTAGTTGCGCGTAGCGTTCGGGCTGCTGTGGCGAGCCGTATTCGTCCTGGTCACCGTGCAGTGCCAGTGCAGGACACCGGACCCATCTAAGGGTGTCATCCAGGGTCCAGCCCCGAAACTCGGGGTCCAACCAGGTCTTTACCCAGGCGTCGAGCACCCAGCGGGCCTTGTCGCCATGGTACTTCTTCAGGCGCTCGATCTGGCCAGGCAGGGCGAACGTATTGCGGGCCTGGCGTATGCCCGAAAGCGTGCGTTCTTCCACAAAGGCCTGGGCCGCCAGAGTAATCAGCGCCTGGCAATTGTCGAAGTGGGCAGCGATACCGGCAGCCATGCAGCCGCCCACGCTATGGCCCAGAACAACGAAACCCTCGAGCTTTAACGCGTGATGAAGCGCGGCAAAGCCCTGGTGCGCTTCGTCGGCGATAAAGGTGTGGGTCAGTCGGTCTGGGTGGCGCGTGGATTGGCCGAAGCCCAGTCGATCGTAGGCGATCACTTCGCGGCCGGTGGTCTGGCACAGGGCTTCGGGGAAGTCGCGCCACAGCTCAACGCAGCCCAGCGAGTCATGTAGCAACACGATGGGCGCGCCCTGGGTATCAGGCTCGGGACGCCATCGACGAACAAACAGCGATTGCCGGTCTGTGTCGTGAAGTGACACCTGAAGGTCAGATACCTGGGGCATGAAGTGGCTCGCTGGCAGCAACATATCAAGCCCACTCTAGCGAGTGGCCGCTGGCCTGCCAAGCAAGCGCTAGGTTTGGACAGGTTGCTTTCAGGACAGGTTGCTTTTAAGACAGGTCGCTTGTAATACAGGGCCATGCCAGTGTCAGAGCCGCTTCAAGGATACGCCTTGGCAAGTTACGTCTTGTCGGCAAAGCGTTCGGGGTCATCGGAAATGACGGTGGTCACGCCCCATTTCCAGTACTTGGCGAAGGCCACCGGATCATTGGCGGTATAGCACAGCAGCGGTGTGCCGCTCTGGGTAACCTCCCGAGCCCGCTCTTCCTTCAGTTTCTTCCAGTCGCAGTGCAGACTGTAGGCCTGCACCGCTTCCATGTCGTGCCGCCAGTTCTTGCCGATCTTGTCGACCAGGACGCCCAGGGCGAGCTGGCTGGGCGATGCGATGCTTCGCGCGTGATCGAGGGCGGCCGGGCTGAAGGAAGACACCAGTCGACGTTCGAACGGCAGCGCTTCCAGCAGACGCGGGATCACCGATTCGGCCAACGCTTCGGGGTCGCGTCCCCGGGTCACCTTGAGTTCCAGGTTGACCGCCATACCGCGTCGATCGATCAGATTGAGCATGTCGTCGAGTGTCGCCATGCGCTCACCGCGAAAGCGCTCGGCGTACCAGGCGCCGACGTCGTATTCTCTGGCCTGTTCCAGACGCAGCTTGCTTAACTTGCCGCGCCCGTTGGAGCAGCGCCGCATGCCGGGGTCGTGCCAGATTACCGGGGTGCCATCACCCAGCAATTGCACATCGAGCTCGACCCAGGTGATACCGGCTTCCCAGGCAAGCTGGACGGCGCTCAGGGTATTTTCCGGTGCATGGGCCGACAGGCCGCGATGCGCCATCAGGCGGGGCAGGTCGATAAGAGGCGTGCGAGATGTCGTCATGGGCTCTCCTTGGCTTGGCGTCACAACATGGCACCGGCTTTCGTCATCATCGGACATGACCGTCCTGCTAGCCAGAGGCTGCACGCCTCCATGTTGGGCCACAAAGATGACCGAACGGCGACGACATGAACACCCCGTCTGTCGCAGCGGTACGCCGAGGGCGGTGTCGCTGCCTGGAATATGCTAGTCTCGCCGGTTTCGACAAGTGGGTCAGCGCCGGTCGGCGCCAGCAATTAGAGGTCAGTGATGAAGGTCGTCAAAATCAACGAGCCCCAGCAGCGGGAAGCCTGCCTGGCACGCCTTTGTGCGGAAGCCTACGGTCATCAGGCGGGTATCGCCCCCCTGGTCACCTTCGCCGGCGTCATCGGGGTGCTGTTCAAGCAGGAAGCCGCCCGGCTTCTCGCTCTGGTGGACGATCAGTCCCGTCCCATCGCGCTGGCCCTGCTGGTCAGCGACGAAGCCGGTACCAGCATGAATGTGGCCCAGTTGACGTCGCTGGATCCTGACGCCGAAAGTGCGGTCGACGGCGGCAACAAGACCAGCGCGGAAAGCGAGAGCCAGGGCGAGGCGCAAAAGCCGGCCGGCAAGGGCAAGCTGAATCCCGCCCTTCGTCTGGTGGCGGAACTGGCGCTGCGGGCGCCGCTGCGGGTGGACGTGGTCAGTGATGCCCAGAAGGCCGAGTTTAGCGCCGCCGGTATCCAGCGCTGGATCAAGGGCCCGGGCGAGCTGCAGATCGGTCTGGGGCCAAAGCATACGGCCACCAGCCTCGACAATCTGCCGCGTACCCTGACCGTGGACGAAGCCTCGGTGGTGGCCAACTTCAAGCAGGACAAGGCGCTCTTTGAGGATTACAAGAACCGCTTCGTCAGAGGCCTGGAGTCCTTCCCGCGGA
Organism: Halomonas sp. MMSF_3323; assembly: GCF_030733595.1. NCBI lineage: Bacteria > Pseudomonadati > Pseudomonadota > Gammaproteobacteria > Oceanospirillales > Halomonadaceae > Halomonas > Halomonas sp. MMSF_3323. The sequence continues at coordinate 18,869 of NZ_JASHIT010000049.1, forward strand.
CGTTGTGATCAGCGACGGAAGGGCACCTGTTGGGTCCTTCCCGTGGACGCTATGAACTAGTAGAAGTGGTAGAACAACGAAGCCCCGGCCCTTACCTCTTTTGGAGGCGAGGGCCGGGGCTTCGTCGTTGGGCAAAGGGTCGGCGCTTGCCGGGCCGAGGTGGTTGTTGATCCGCTCGCGGGCAGCAAGAACGGAGGTGGCCCGGGTCACGCCGTCAGGGATCGATGCCCGTCGATCCGTGCAGTTGTCTAGCCTTCGCTGGTGAGGCTGAACGATCCCTTCATCATCGAGGAGTGGCCGGGGAAGGAGCAGAAGAAGGTCAGATCCTGGTCGGCGAGTCCTTCGGTGTCGAAGGTGATGCTGGTGGATTCGCCGCCGCCGATGATGTCGGTAGCGGCCAGGATGCGGTCGTCCTCGGGCAGGTAGTTGCTGTCGAGTCCCGCCTGCATGCCGGCGGAGGCGATCTCCTGATAGGCGTCGGTAGGGGCCAGCACCCAGTTGTGTCCCATCACGTCTTTCGCCATGGAGCCTGAGTGGGTCAACGTCAGACTGACGGTCTCGCAGCTGGCGGGTACGCTCAGCTCGCTCTTGTCGTACTGCATCTGGTCAGTGGAATCGATGGTCAGCCGGCACTCTTCGGCGACGTTGTCCGCGGCGCCGTCATCCGCTACCGCCACGGCAGAGAACAGCGGCACGGCGGTGATCGCGAGGATGGAGGCGGAGGAAAGCAGGGCATGTTTCATGACAGCATCCTTTTCGTTGCTGGATAAGGTGGGTGCAGGGTTTGCCACGACCGTTCACGGCGTTCAGCAAAGGGAAGCGCGGTGCACCACACAAGATGTATCCATGTTTATATGTTAACTGTATACAGTTGATGAGTCTCGTAGACATCAATGGAGCTGTCAAGCGCCGACAGTGATCCCGTGGCCACGGCTGTGCCGACGGCAAATCCAGTTTGGACTTGACCGAGGTCGAGCAGAGCGCTTGACTGGGCGTACATACCCGTTAGCAGCGTAAGGAAGCCTTTCATGGCCAAGCGGATTCAATTCGCACGCACCGGCGATTCCGAGGTGCTGGAACTCGTCGATACACCGGCGGCCGAGCCGGGCCCCGGCGAGGTACGCGTCGCCAATGAGGCGGTGGGCCTCAACTTCATCGATATCTACTTCCGCACCGGTCTGTATCCGGCGCCGTCCCTGCCGTCGGGCCTGGGAACCGAAGGCGCTGGCGTGGTCGACGCCGTGGGCGATGGGGTCGATCATCTGCAGGTAGGCGACCGCGTGGCCTACGCCCAGGGGCCCCTGGGCGCCTACGCCGAACTGCACACCCTGCCGGCGGACAAGGTGGTGGCGCTGCCCGAGGGGATCAGTTGCGAGACCGCAGCGGGGGCCATGCTCAAGGGGCTGACGGTGCAGTACCTGCTGCGTCAGACCTACCCGCTGCAGGGTGGCGAGACCATCCTGTTCCACGCCGCCGCCGGTGGGGTGGGGTCGATTGCCTGTCAGTGGGCCAAGGCCCTGGGCGTCAAGCTGATCGGCACGGTCAGCTCCGTCGAGAAGGCAGAGCTTGCCAAGCGCAACGGCGCCTGGGCGACCATCGACTACACCAAGGAAGACGTGGTCGAGAGGGTGCGCGAGCTGACCGGTGGCGAGATGGTCGACGTGGTCTACGACAGCGTCGGCAAGGACACCTGGGAGACCTCGCTGGACTGCCTGAAGCCGCGCGGCCTGATGGTCAGCTTCGGCAACGCCTCCGGACCGGTCGAGGGGGTCAACATCGGCATCCTCAACCAGAAGGGCGCGCTCTACGTCACCAGGCCGAGTCTCAACGGCTACGCCGACAGCCCGGAGCGGCTGCAGGACATGGCCGACGAGCTGTTCGACATGATCGAGAGCGGCAAGGTGAAGATCGACGTGGCCCAGCGCTTCGCCCTGGCGGAGGCCGGCAAGGCCCAGGACGCCCTGGCGTCACGCAAGACCACCGGGTCTACCGTGCTGCTGCCCTGAGCGATCGATCGCCGATCCCTGTCTTCCTGATCGAACCTGTCCTCCGGACAGAGCGGGCCCGCTTGCATTTCAGGGAGGCGTCGGCCTGACGGCGGAGTAGCTTGCGTACCGGCTGCCCTGCTCGTCGTTGGTTCTGCCTTGGCGCTACAGCGACGCCCCCAGCTCGCGAATCATCCTCTCGCGCCGCTTGAGGGCGGCCAGCCCCTCGTCACCCAGGCGATCGGCCACCTCGGTCAGCAGGCCCTGGGCCAGCAGGAAGAAGGCGCCCATGGCGTTGGAGAAGAACAGGCTGTCGGTAGGCACCAGGAAACGGTATTCGGCGACCCGGGCAAGCGGAGACGACTCGCTGTCGGTCAGGGCGACCACCCGAATCCCCGCCCGCGCCGCCACCCGAGCGGTTTCCAGCACGCTGGTGGTGTAGGGAAAGCAGCTGATCACCACCAGCAGGTCCCCTTCATCCAGTTGCGCCAGGGCATCGGCCACCCCCTGGTGTCCCGCATCCAGCTCCCCGGTATCGGCACGCAGCATGCCAAGCCCATAGGCCATGAACTGCGCCAGCGACGCAAACTGGCGTTGCCCGTGGACCCTGACCCGACGGGCGAGGGCCAGCAGCTCGACCACCCGGTCGTAGTCATCGGCGTCGAGTCGCTCGAGCAGGCCGGCGAAGTTGGCGCTCTCCTGGCGTCCGAGCCGGGCCAACCGGGCGACACCCTGGCCCTGGTCGCGATCGGTCGACAGCCTCGAGGCCAGGTCGCTGTAGAAGTGCTCGCCGCCATCGGCCAGCTCCCGCCGAAACACCGCCTGCAGCTCGCCGAAGCCGTCGAAGCCCAGGCGCTGGGCCAGCCGGGTCAAGGTCGAGGGGTTCACCTCGAGCCGCCCGGCCAGCTCGCTGATCGAGGCCACCGCACTTGCCTGCGGCGACTCCAGCAGCGCCATCAGCACCCGCAACGATCGTTTGCCCAGGCGAACGTCGCCGTCACCGGCCTGGATCTGCGCCGCCAGTTCCTTCAGGTCGCCGAGGGTGCTCGATTCGCCGAGGCGAACTGGGCGGTCCTGAGCGCTCCGCTCGGTCGGTGGCTTGGTGGCGGGCTTCGAGTCGCGAGAGGGCATGGCGTCTCCTTGAATGACGAGCGGGCCAGTGTGCCAGCTTGGCGGGCGTCTGTCCGGTGAGGCGTAGGCACAATTTGCAAATATGCATTGTGTACAAATAGAATGCATTTAATATTTGCATCTATACGATGTCGTATCTACCCGCTGGAGGTTTCATGAGCCGCGTCTTTCACCGCCACCTCAAGGCGTCCTATCCCACCGCGGTGGCAGGCGATGGGCCCTATCTGATCGATGCCGCAGGCAAGCGCTACCTCGATGCCTGTGGCGGCGCGGCGGTGTCCTGCCTGGGGCATAGCGATCCCGAGGTGCAGGCGGCGATCAGCGAACAGGTCAAGCGCATGGCCTACGCCCATTCAAGCTTCTTTACCTCGGAGCCGATGGAGGCGCTGGCCGACTTCCTGGTCGATCGCGCGCCCCAGGGCATCGGCAGCGTGTACTTCGTCTCCGGCGGTTCCGAAGCGGTGGAAGCGGCGCTGAAGATGGCGCGCCAGTACTTTCTCGAGATCGGCCAGCCAGAGCGCACCCAGGTCATCGCCCGGCGCCAGAGCTACCACGGCAATACTCTTGGGGCGCTGGCCACCGGCGGAAACGCCTGGCGTCGGCGTCCCTTCGAACCGCTGTTGGCCGACACCACCCAAGTCAGCCCCTGTTACGCCTACCGCGGCCAGCGCTCGGACGAAAGCGCCGAAGCCTACGGCGAGCGACTCGCGGTGGAACTCGAGGACACCATCGAGCGGCTGGGGCCACGCCGGGTCATGGCCTTCGTCGCCGAGCCGGTGGTGGGGGCGACCCTTGGCGCGGTGCCGGCGGTGCCCGGATACTTTCGGCGGGTGCGCGAGATCTGTGATCGTCACGGCATCCTGCTGATTCTCGATGAGGTGATGTGCGGCATGGGGCGCACCGGTCGCCTGTTTGCCTGCGAGCAGGAAGGCGTCAGCCCCGACCTTCTGACCGTGGCCAAGGGCCTGGGCGGGGGCTACCAGCCCATCGGCGCCACCCTGGCCAGTGCGCGTATCCGCGACACCATCGCCGAGGGCACCGGCTTCTTCCAGCATGGCCACACCTATATCGGCCACGCCACCGCCTGCGCCGCGGCGCTGGCGGTGCAGCGCGCGGTGGAGGAACGCGGCCTGCTTGCGCAGGTGCAGGCCAGGGGCGAGGCGCTGCGTGCTCGCCTCCAGCAGCGCTTCGGCGACCACCCGCACGTCGGCGATATTCGCGGACGCGGGCTGTTTCTGGGACTCGAGCTGGTGGCGGACCGGGGCAGCAAGGAGCCCTTCGATCCCGACCGACGCCTCAACGCCGCGGTCAAGGCCGCCGCCATGGACCAGGGGCTGATGTGCTATCCCGCCGGCGGTACCCTGGACGGACGCCGTGGTGACCATGTGCTGCTGGCACCGCCCTATATCGTCGAGGAAGATCATCTCGACGAGATCGTCGACAAGCTCGACGCCGCCTTGCAGCAAGCGCTTGGCCAGATGGGCCATTGAGTCCGTGCCTGGCGCTTCGGCCCGCGCAACACCTCTGACACACCAGGCCCGCCAAGGGGCGGGCTTGCTACCTTTTTTCCCACGTACAGGATGACAGCATGCCCCTTCGTTCCCGCTTGCCCGAGCTTGACGACGCCAACATGAGCGCGGAGCAGCGTCGGGTGCTCGACGATATCCTCAGCGGCCCCCGCGGCAACCTCGATGGTCCCTTCCTGGCCTGGGTGCACAGCCCGCAGCTTGCCGACCATGCCCAGCGTCTGGGGGCTTTCTGTCGCTACCATACCTCGCTTCCGCTGCGCCTCACCGAGCTTGCCATCCTGACCACCGCGGCCTGGTGGAAGTCCCAGGCGGAGTGGCAGATCCACGCCCCCATCGCCCTCAAGGCCGGCCTGTCCGAGTCGGTGGTCGAGGCCTTGCGAGAAGGCCGTCAACCGACCTTCGAGCGCAGCGACGAAGTCATCGTCCATCGCCTGGCCAGCGTGCTGTATCAGCACCGTCGCGTCGATCAGGCCACCTACGACAGGGCAGTGGAGGCCTTCGGCGAGGAGGCCGTGGTGGAACTGGTCGGGGTGCTTGGCTACTACGCCCTTGTGGCGATGACGCTGAACGTTTTCGAGGTCCGTCGCGGCGATGAACCGCTGCCCTTTGACGAACCCTAACCCTTTGCCGAACCCCAGCCCTTTGACGAAGCCTCCTGGGCACGCTGACGGGCTGTTTTAGGCTACGCTGAATCAGCGGTACCCTGGCGCTTTCTCGGTGACGCTTTCGCGACCTCCAGCACTCTGCAATCGCCCGTCAGGGCGCCGCCCAGGGAGGGGCCGGCATGGACGACAGTCTTCTGGTATTTATCGTGCTCGGGCTGACGCTGGCGGCGTTCGTCTGGGGGCGGTTTCGTTTCGATCTGGTGGCGCTGGCCTCCTTGCTGGCCTCGGTGGTGCTGGGGCTGGTGCCCGCCGACCAGGCCTTTTCCGGTTTTGGCCATCCGGCGGTGATCACCGTGGTGGCGGTGCTGGTGCTGTCCCGTGGCTTCGAGCGGGCCGGGGTGGTGGACGTGATCGCCGCCCAGGTGCTCAAGGTTGGCGACAGGCTCCTGTACCAGCTATTGGCGCTGACCGGCCTTGTCACCGTGCTGTCGGGCTTCATGAACAACGTGGGGGCGCTGGCGTTGCTGCTGCCGGTGGCCCTGCGGATGTCGCGCGAACACGATACCTCGCCGTCGATCCTGCTGATGCCGCTGGCCTTCGGCTCGCTGCTGGGTGGCCTCACCACCCTGATCGGCACCCCGCCCAACATCATCATCTCGAGCTACCGTGCCAGCGTCGCCGGCGAGCGCTTCAGCATGTTTGACTTCTTCCCGGTGGGCGGCGCCGTGGCACTCGCCGGGGTTGCCTTTATCGTGCTGCTGGGCTGGCGCCTGGTGCCAAGGCGCACCGGCCAGGCCAGCCGCGACGCCATGTTCGATACCGCCCACTATCTGGTGGAGGTACGGGTCGACGCCGATGCCCAGGCCCTGGGCTGGTCGCTGCACAAGCTCAGGCGCAAGCTCGACGACAACGTGCCGGTGCTGGCGCTGGTGCGGGGCGGTCATCGCTACGCCGGTCACTCTTTCTATGGGGTGCTCAAGGAGGGCGACATCCTGCTGCTGGAGGCCGGTCCCGAGGAGCTCAAGGCGCTGGAGGATCGGGCCGGACTGCGGGTCGGTCTGGCACCCGAGGAGGCGCCGGATTCTGATGCCGAGCAGAGCGACGCCGAGCCGACCGACACCGAGCCAGCCAACACCGAGCAGACCGGCAGCGATGATCAGGTGCGGTCCTCGGACAACGCAGCGGCCACGTCGACGTCGGCCCAGCCGTTGAACGCAGACGGCAATGCCGGGTCCGCTTCGCTGGCCCAGCGTACCCGCCAACTGGTCGACGAGGACGAGCAGGCGCGAGAGCGCCGCATCACCCTGGACGAGACCCGTGAGGCGGCGCGGGGCACCGAGGACGGTGACGAGCGCCAGGACGACAAGGCCCCCGAGGACCTGCACCTGATCGAGGCGGTGGTGCGCAACGACGCCGCCATCAGCGGCCGCACCGCCGCCGAGCTGCGCCTGCACCATCAGTACGGCCTGCACCTGGTGGCGGTGGCCCGTGACGGTGGGCGCCTCAAGCAGCGTCTGCGCGATATTCGTTTTCGGCCCGGCGACGTGCTGCTGCTGCAGGGCGATCCCGAAGGGCTGGGGGAGAGCCTGACGGTGCTTGGCTGCCTGCCGCTGGCAGACCGGCGCCTGACCCTCGGCCAGCCGCGCCAGCTTGCGCTGTCGGTGGGCATCTTTGCCGTCGCCATCACGGCCATGCTGTTCGATCTGCTGCCGGCGGCGGTGGCCTTGTCGCTGGCCGCGCTGGTCACCCTGCTGGTGGGGGTGCTGCTGCTGCGCGAAGGTTACCGTGCCATCGACGGCCCAGTGGTGGTGTTGCTGGGCGCGATGATTCCGGTGGGGCAGTCGCTGGAGTCCAGCGGCGGGGCCGGCCTGATCGCCGATGCCATGCTCGGGCTTGGCAGCCAGTGGCCGCCCATCCTGGTGCTGGCGGGGCTCTTCATGGTCAGCACCTTGCTGTCCAACGTCATCAACAATGCGGCGGCGGCGCTGTTGATGGCGCCCATCGCGGCGAGTCTCGCCAGCGGTTTCGAGCTGTCGCTTGACCCCTTCCTGATGGTGGTGGCGATCAGCGCTTCCTGCGCCTTTCTGACGCCCATCGGCCACCAGTCCAACACCCTGGTGATGGGCCCCGCGGGCTATCACTTCAGCGACTACTGGCGCCTTGGCCTGCCGCTGACCCTGGTGGTGATGGTGGTCGCCATCCCGCTGATCATGCTGGTCTGGCCGCTGCAATAACGGCCAATGAAAACGCCCGGGCTGGGCCCGGGCGTCGTGGTGGTGCGCGAAACGTCGGCGCTACGCGGTGACGTTGTGGTGGTTCATCTTTTCCTTGTCTGTGACGAAGGCGTCGAAGGCGAAGTCGTCCACGCTCAGCATGTCGAGCACCTCGGCCTCGCGCTTGCGCATGAAGTCGGCATCCTCCTCGCTGATCAGACCCTCCTCGAGCGCGGCTTCCAGGCGTTCTTCTGGGTGCAGCGCCTGCACCGGCAGCTTGCCCTTGGAGTACGCCTTGTTGATCTGGCGATAGAGCACCTCGGCGCGGTCCTGGGTTTCCAGCAGGGCGTTGTAGCGCGCCACCGGGTTGTCCTGGACCTGGTCGTTGCTGTCCCAGGCGCCGACCAAGAGCTTCTTGCGCAGGGCGCTGTCGGTGGACACCGCACGGGCGATGGACCGGGCCAGGTCGTCGTGGGGGCGTGCCCAGCGGCGGCCCAGCGGCATCACCAGCACCTTCAGGGTCTTGCCCAGCGCCCGGTTGGGCAGGTTGTCGAAGACCTCGACGAAGGCGGTCTCGGCGCGGTTGAGCAGGAAGCGGCAGGCGTAGTGCATCAGTTCCGCCTCGCCCTCGACCTTGTCACCCTCGTGCCACTGCTTGATCACCATGCTCACCAGATAGAGGTTGGAGAGCACGTCACCCAGACGCGCCGAGAGCATCTCGCGCTGCTTGAGCTCGGCACCCAGGCTCGCCATGGCAGCGTCGGCGCACAGGCTGAAGCCGGCAGACAGACGGGCCACGTCCTGGGCGTAGGGGCGGGCGACCTCGTCGAAGGGGCAGGACGGCTTGCCGATGCCCAGGCCCATGGTGAGGGCGCGGGCGGCGTTGCCGAAGATCAGCCCGGCATGGCGGAAGAACGCCCGGTCGAAGGCCTTGGCGTCATCGGCGTCCTTGGCCGCCAGTTCCTCCAGCACGTAGGGATGGCAGCGGATCGCGCCCTGACCAAACACCATCAGGTTGCGGGTCATGATATTGGCGCCTTCCACGGTGATCGCCACCGGGTTGGCACTGTAGCCGATGCCCAGGTAGTTGCGCGGGCCCAGGGTCACCGCCTTGCCGCCGTGGATGTCCATGGCGTCGGCCAGGATGTCACGCTGGAACTCGGTCAACTGGCTCTTGAGGATGGTCGATGGCACCGCCGGCGCCTGGCCGTGGTCGATGGTATTGGCGGTCTGGTAGACCGCTGCCTGGGCGATGTAGGCCTTGGCGGTAAGACGTGCCAGGGGCTCCTGAATGCCCTCCATCTCGGCCACCGGCACATTGAACTGGCGACGGATGCGGGCGAAGCCGCCGGCCCAGCCGATGGCGTAGCGGCCGGTGCCGGTAGCGCCAGAGGGCAGGGTGATGCAACGGCCGACCGACAGACACTCGATCAGCATGCGCCAGCCTTCGCCGGCCATCTCGGGGCCACCGATGATGGTGTCCAGCGGCACGAACACGTCCTTGCCACGAATCGGACCATTCATGAAGGGGCTGCCGATGGGGTGGTGGCGGCGGCCGATCTCCATGCCGTCGGTGTCACGCGGCACCAGCGCGCAGGTGATGCCGAGGTCTTCGGTGTCGCCCAGCAGGTGGTCCGGATCGAACATGCGGAAGGCCAGGCCGACCACGGTGGCGATGGGCGCCAGGGTGATCCAGCGCTTGTTGAAGGTCAGGCGCAGGCCCAGCACTTCCTTGCCGTCGATTTCCTGCTTGCAGACGATGCCGACGTCCGGCAGTGAAGTGGCGTCGGAGCCGGCACGGGGGCCGGTCAGGCCGAAGCAGGGGATCTCGCGGCCGTCGGCCAGGCGCGGCAGGTAGTGATCCTTCTGCTCCTGGGTGCCGTACTTGAGCAGCAGCTCACCCGGACCCAGCGAGTTGGGGACACCCACGGTGGACATCAGGGTCTCGTTGACCGCGAGCTTCTGCAGCACCGCCGACTGGGCCTTGGCCGAGAAGCCGAGACCGCCGTACTCCTTGGGAATGATCATGCCGAAGAAGCGTTCCTTCTTCAGGTAGTCCCACAGCTCCGGCGGCAGGTCGGCGCGCTCGCGGGCGATGTCCCAGGCATTGCACATGCCGGCGGCCACGGTGCACTGATGGTCGATGAAGGCGCGTTCCTCGTCGCTGAGGCCGTCATCCTTGAAGTCGAGCAGGCGCTGCCAGTCAGGGCGGCCGGAGAACAGCTCACCGTCCCAGGCCACGCTGCCGGCCTCAAGCGCAGTACGCTCGGTATCCGATACGCGGGGGGCGACCTTCTTGAACATGGCGAACAGACGTGGCGACAGCCAGCCGTGGCGCAGCGCCGGCAGGCCGCAGACGGCGATGACGGCGGCGGTGATCAGCAGCAGTACGCCGACAAATTCGGCGTCGAGGACCAGGCCCGCGACCCCGAGAATGGCGGGCAGGGCGGCGGCAGGCGCGGCCCCGGCCTCGCGGCGGGCGATGGCGATCAGGCCAACGACCGCAAAGATGAGCAGGAGCAGGCTGAGCATGGGCGGTTCTCCTTGGAGAGCGATGAGAGGAAGCGTGGTTGTAATAAAACGCCTGTTTGAATTCTTGCAGATTAGCCCATCGCCTGACAACCGGCCATCGAAAACCTTGCCTCTTGCACCATGGTCGAACTAGAGGTCTCTTAGCTGCACAAAAAAGGCCCCGTGAAAGTCACGGGGCCAGGTCGATGTCGTCTAAATCGTGTCGCCGCCAGCGGCAGCTTTTCCGGCGTCAGCCAGGCTGCGCTGTGCTATCAGCACCAGTACCAACACCAGCACCAGCATCGGCGCGCGCGGAGAGGCGCCGCTCGCTCTGGGTCGGATGGGCCTCCTCGAGCCGCCGCTGCGGCGGCTTCTGGGCCGGGGCGCCATTGGCCACGTAGTAGGGCGCCTGGCTCGGCGGCAGCGGCTCGCGGCCACGGATCTTGTCGGCCATGCGCTCGGCCAGCATGATCGTCGGCGCGTTGAGGTTGCCGGTGGGAATCACAGGGAAAAGCGAGGCGTCGACCACCCGCAGGCTTTCTACCCCGTGCACGCGTCCGGCGCCGTCGACCACGCAGTCGTCGCCGTCGCCCATGCGGCAGGTGCCACAGGGGTGATAGGCGGTCTCGGCGTGGCGGCGCACGAAGGCGTCGAGCTCATCGTCGCTCTGCACGTCCGGTCCCGGCGAGATCTCGCGGCCACGGAACTCGTCCATGGCCGGCTGGGCGATGATCTCGCGGGTCAGGCGAATGGCGTCGCGGAACTCTTCCCAGTCCTTTTCGGTGGACATGTAGTTGAACAGGATCGAGGGCGCGGCCTTGGGGTCGACCGAGGTCAGCCGTACGCGTCCTTCGCTCTGGGAGCGCATCGAGCCGACGTGGGCCTGGAAGCCATGGGCCTGCACCGCGCTCTTGCCGTTGTAGCTGATGGCGATCGGCAGGAAGTGGTACTGCAGGTTCGGCCAGGCTTCCTCTTCGCTGGTGCGGATGAAACCGGCGGCCTCGAACTGGTTGCTGGCGCCCACGCCGCTGCCCTTGAACAGCCATTCGGCGCCGATCGCCGGCTGGTTGTACCACTTCAGCGCCGGGTACAGCGAGATCGGCTTCTTGCACTCGTACTGGATGTACATCTCCAGGTGGTCCTGCAGATGGGCTCCGACGTTGTCGTTGACGTGGACCGCCTCGATGCCGAGCTCCGCCAGCAGGTCCGCCGGGCCGATGCCCGAGCGCTGCAGGATCTGCGGCGAGGCGATGGCGCCGGCGCACAGCAGCACCTCGCGACGGGTGCGCACCTCCTGGGTCTGGCCCTTGCGCTGATAGCGCACGCCCACCGCACGCTTGCCCTCGAACAGGATGACGTCGGTGGTGGCTCGGGTCTCGATGGTCAGGTTGGGGCGCTTCTTGGCCTCGTCCAGATAGCCACGCGCGGTGGAGGCGCGGCGTCCCTGGGGCGTGACGAAGCGGTCCATGGGGCCGAAGCCTTCCTGCTGGTAGCCGTTGACGTCCTCGGTGGCCGGGTAGCCCGCCTGCTGACCCGCCTCGATAAAGGCGTGGTAGAGCGGGTTGTTGCCGGGCTTCGGGGTGGCCACGCACACCGGGCCATCGCCGCCATGGTAGTCATTGGGGCCGATATCGCGGGTCTCGGCCTTCCTGAAGTAGGGCAGGCAGTTGGCGTAGTGCCAATCCTCGAGCCCGTCTCGCTTGGCCCAGCCGTCATAGTCCAGGGCGTTGCCACGGATGTAGCACATGCCGTTGATCAGCGAAGAGCCGCCAAGGCCCTTGCCGCGACCGCACTCCATGCGGCGATTGTCCATGTGCGGCTCGGGGTCCGTCTCGAAGGCCCAGTTGTAGCGCTTGCCCTGCAACGGATAGGCCAGCGCTGCCGGCATCTGGGTGCGGAAGTCGAAGCGGTGGTCCTTGCCGCCGGCTTCCAGCAGCAGGACCTGGACGTCCGGGTCCTCGGTCAGACGAGTGGCGAGGACGTTGCCGGCGGAGCCGGCGCCGATGATGACGTAGTCGAATTCACGGAGCTGTGACATGTGACGCCTCCCTGAAGGCAATGGGGTGACCGGGTCAGGCGTGACGCGGTGTTCGAGTGCTGTCGCGACGGGCCGGCCTTAGAAGACCGACTCGAAGGGGCCCATTTCGACCTGGACCGACTTGGTCTGGGTGTAGTGGGCCAGGGTCTCGATGCCGTTCTCGCGGCCGACGCCGGACTGCTTGTAGCCACCCACCGGCATTTCGGCCGGGGACTCGCCCCAGGTGTTGATCCAGCAGATGCCGGCTTCCAGGCGATGGATCAGGCGATGCGCACGGTTGAGGCTCTCGGTGAAGACGCCGGCGGCCAGGCCATAGGTAGTGGCGTTGGCGCGCTCGATCACTTCCTCGTCGGAGTCGAAGCCGAGCACCGACATCACCGGGCCGAAGATCTCTTCACGCACGATGCGCATGTCATCGGTGCAGTCGGTGAACACCGTGGGGGCCGCCCAGGCGCCCTTGGCCCAGTCGCCCTGGTCCCAGGCGTCGCCGCCTGCCAGTACGCGGGCGCCTTGCTGCTTGCCCAGCTCGATGTAGGACAGCACCTTCTCCTGGTGTTCGAAGCTGACCAGCGGGCCGAAGTTGACCGAGGGATCCATCGGGTCGCCGGCCTTGATGCGCGCCACGCGCTCCTCGAGCAGTGCCTCGAAGTCGTCCTTGACGGCGTTGTCGACGAACACCCGGGTGCCGTTGGTGCAGATCTGGCCGCTGGAGTAGAAGTTGGCCATCATCGCCGCGTCGGCGGCACGGACCAGGTCGGCGTCACGGCAGACGATCAGCGGCGACTTGCCGCCAAGCTCCATGGTGACGTCCTTGAGGCTGGAGGCGGCGGAGGCCGACATCACCTTCTTGCCGGTGCCCACCTCGCCGGTGAAGGAGACCTTGGCGATGTGCGGGTGGCCGGTGATCGCCTGGCCCACCTCGGCCTCGCCGTGGACGACGTTGAACACGCCATCGGGCAGACCGGCTTCGGTGAACACCTCGGCCAGGATCATGGTGGTCAGCGGGGTGACCTCGCTGGGCTTGAACACCACGGCGTTGCCGGCGGCCAGCGCCGGGGCGGACTTCCAGCAGGCGATCTGGATCGGGTAGTTCCAGGCGCCGATGGAACCGATGACGCCCAGCGGCTCGCGGCGGGTGTAGACGAAGCTGTCTTCACGCAGCGGAATCTGGCTGCCTTCGATGGCGGCGGCGAGGCCGGCGTAGTATTCGAGCACGTCGGCGCCGGTGACGATATCGACGGTGGACGTCTCGCTGAACGGCTTGCCGGTGTTGCGGGTCTCGAGCTCGGCGATCTCGTCGTTACGCTCGCGCAGCAGCGCCACGGCGCGGTTGAGGATGCGTCCGCGCTCCATGCCGGACATCGCGCCCCACACCTTCTGGCCGCGCTGGGCCGCGGCGACAGCGGCGTCCACGTCGGCCTGGCTTGCCACCTGCACGTCGGCCAGGTGGCTGCCATCGTAGGGGTTGGTGACGCTGAAGGTCTCGTTGGAGGTGGCGTCGGTCAGACGGCCGTCGATGTAGAGCTTCTGGAGTTCGAGAGTTGCCATGGCATCCTCCTGTCGAAAGGGCATGTGTCAGCAAGCTGACAGCGATGTCGGGGCGATAAGTGAAGAGCAAGAATGTGCGCGTGAGTGGCGCAGGTGTTGAGCCTGCCCACTCGGTCTGCCTGAGATCCGGCTCGAGGCTCGGGGCCTTGGTCGGAAGAGACTCAGGCCGGTTCCGGTTCGTGAGCCGCAGCGGGCGCGTGGCTGTCGAGCAGTCGATTCAGGTACTCCCGCGCCAGCTGGCGGGCCTGGACCGCGTCCAGGCCTTCCGGCGACAGGGTGCCGCGCAGCCACAGACCGTCGATCATTGCAGCCAGGCCATTGGCGGCGCGCTGGGCCTCGTGTCGGGGCATCAGCCGGCGAAACTGGTAGCAAAGGTTGGCGTACAGCCGCCGGTCGTTGATCTTCTGCAGCCGTTGCAGGTCGGCCTTGTGCATCGAGTTGGCCCAGAAGGCGAGCCAGGTGCCGGCAGCGCGGGCGTTGGTCTGGGAGGCGTCGAAGTTGCCGTCGATGATCGCTTCCAGATGGGCACGGGGGCTTGTGTCGCTCAGCGCCTTGCGCCGCGCCGCCACGGCCTGGCCCAGGTCATGCTGGATCTGGCGCATGGTCGCCTCCAAGAGGCCATCCTTGCCACCGAAGTAGTGGCTGATGATGCCGGCGGAGACCCCGGCGTGGCGGGCGATGCGCATGATGGTGGCATCGGCAAGCCCCACCTCGTGGATCGCCGCCATGGTCGCCTGGATCAGCTGCTGGCGGCGGATCGGCTCCATTCCTACCTTGGGCATGACAGACCTCCGTGCCGTTCGCCCTCGAACATTGAGGTGCCCGAGAGGTGAATCTGTTGATGCGCGTCTCGAGCGATATCGTGCTCAAGAGTTGAATCTAGTGATTTGCTCCTCGAGGCACCCCCGAGGTTAGGATGTAGAGAGTATGCCTTTTATTGATTGGACGTTCAATCAAAATCTGGTCGATTCAACGGCACAGTCGTGAACAGACCACCATACTGCAACCGATAACCTCAACAAGGAGTGCATCATGACGACCCCGACGATTCCCGCTCTGTCCGTGCTGGCGGCTGCCATCGCCGGCCTTGCCGCCCCCCAGGCGATGGCCGCCGATGACAGCTGCCAGCCGGTACGTTTCGCCGAAGTTGGCTGGACCGACATCACCGCCACCACCGCGCTGACCACCGAAGTGCTGAAGGCCATGGGCTACGAGACGCGTATCGACACCGTCTCGGTGCCGATCGCCTATTCGGGCATGAAGAACGACGACTTCGACGTCTTTCTCGGCAACTGGATGCCGTCCATGGCGTCCATCAGCGACCCCTACGTCGAGCAGGGTGATGTCGATCGCCTGGGAGCCAACCTGGAAGGGGCCAAGTACACCCTGGCGGTGCCGCAGTACGTTTACGACGCCGGTGTCACCTCGGTGGCGGATCTCGACGAGCACGCCGACAAGTTCAATAGCGAACTCCACGGCATCGAGGCCGGCAATGACGGCAACGAGCTGATCCAGCAGATGATCGACGATGACGCCTTTGGGCTCGGCGACTGGTCGCTGATCGACTCAAGCGAGGCCGGCATGCTGGCGGAGCTGCGTGCCCGCGTCCCCGACGAGACCTGGATGGTGTTCCTCGGCTGGGAGCCGCATCCCATGAACACCAACTTCGACATGGCGTATCTTGAAGGCGCCGACGACTACTTCGGCCCCGACCTGGGCGGCGCCACCGTCTACACCAACACCCGCGCCGGCTACACCGACGCCTGCCCCAACGTCGGTGCGCTGCTCAACAACCTGAGTTTCACCCTGGAGATGGAAAACCAGCTGATGGGCACCATCATGGATGACGGCACCGCCCCGGACGAGGCCGCCCGCGACTACCTCAAGGCCAACCCGGCGCTGCTCGCCTCCTGGCTCGAAGGCGTGGAGACCGCCGATGGCGAGCCTGCCCTCGAGGTGGTCAAGGCGGAGCTGGGTGTTGAATAAGGCAAAGCTGGGTGTGGAATAAGCCAGAGCTGGGTGTCGAATAAGCCAGCGCTGGGGCGCTGAACAGGCCTGAGCTGACTGTCTAGCAAGCCCAGAGCGTTCCCGGCCGGGGGAGAGCAGGCAGGCCCGTCGTCGAAAATTTCGCAGGCGGGCTTGCCAAGTTCATGAACGGTGTGCATAATTCTCCCCCGTCGACACGGCGCTTTTGCCGCATGACGACCCAAAAGGCTACGTAGCTCAGTTGGTTAGAGCACATCACTCATAATGATGGGGTCCCCTGTTCGAGTCAGGGCGTAGCCA